>NZ_JAZHOC010000082.1:0-23872 GCF_036553575.1 Methylobacter sp. Wu1
TTGGCGATGGCGTTCAAATTGATGGAAACGGCCCAGAAAAAGTGGCTGCGCTTAAGAGGCTATCAACAGTTAGCCGAGGTCATCACCGGCGTGAAATTCGTCAACGGCATTAAACAAACCGGAGATCTACAACAGGACGCCGCTTGATTCTCCATACACCAGATTTGACTATAGCTCCTCGTCACGCGATATAGACCCGGACGCAAGCTTTCGGCGTTGACGCTGGGGGGCACTAAGAAGCTTATGGTAAGCACTAAAGCCGAAATGAACACGCGAGGTCTTACGAGGGCGGTAAAATTGATAGTGTCCATAGGTCACCAAGGATAGTTTATGAGCAAACGGGTCGGCCGATCTACCCATGCATATACAAGAATTACCCCGATCAACATGGATACAGCCGTGAGTCGGACCTCCATTGCCTGCGTACGTAGCCGGTATGGGCCATTCGTGAATGTACACTCCTTGTTGTCCCCAGATAAGAATCGAGTAAGGCATGATGCACTGGCCCAAGGCATTGTTATTAGGCGGGCAGCTGTATTGTCTGCTGTAGTGAGGGGATTCTTTGGTGCCAGAGATTGACGGATCGACGGTTATGTCGGTCGGATATCTGAGCCCCTTCTAGCCTAAGCAGCGAAAGGTGTTGAATCCAACACATTCAAGCGAGCCTTCGCCCAAGTCGTTGAATGGAATCTTTATGAGTTTTTTAGCCATAGTTTTTTTCGATTAATGGGTGAGTTTAAACAGACGACACCAAAGTTCCATAGGATTTTGAGCTGTAAAAAATGGAATTATAGGAGCAAATATCGCATTAACCTAGCCTCTATTGCCCATTTCCGCATGAATTCTCACGAACCTAATGTCAGATAACAGCTCTCCCGATCTGGGGCTTGGGGCGCAGCCCTATTTAAATCCAAATCTAACAACAATACTTCGGACAGTTTTAATGGAGTAGAGCCATGAGCTAAGGATTCCGTCATAAATAACTTCCCGAAATCAACAGGCTTAAGGGAGGGCTCGATAATTCCAGCGCGGGAGATGTTTATCGAAAACAATCCGCATATTGGCGATGAAATCTACGGCACACTTTTTCCCTGTTTCATAAACGCCCGCCAAAATAGCTACGGTTACTTTCAATCCGGCGGTGGTTTTCGCCTTTTCCATAAATTGTTTGGCAATAGCGATAGAATGAAATACCACGCCCTGATAGGCACGAGTAACATGGGGAAACAGGCGATGTTCAATCGGATTGTGTTTTGAACAATGCGGTGGATAGTGGCGACAACCCTGCTATTGCCACCACAGCACAATGTTATCGCAACACGATTCACTGGTATCGTGAATCGTGTTGAGGTGCATATACCCTTCATTCCGAACCACATCATAGATGCCATGCGGAATCAGCTTGCCTTGGCCGGCACTCGGAAAATCATGATCCAGGGTTTCAATAGCAGCTTGTGTCTGGGTGCGACCTTCGCGGGCAAAGTCGCCAATCAGCGCCTTCTTTTTGGTGTCGATGCTGATTACAGGATCACCAGCGGCCAGATAGACCCCTTTGAGCCGGGCAATGTTTTCAAATTGGGCATTGCGGTCGGGATGGGCGCCCATGGACTTTTTCTTGCGCGCCTTGCGTTGGCCCAGGCCCTGTTTTCTCAATAGCTTACGGACCGTCAATCGACTGGCCGGTGTGCCCATCTCTCGTAACCGACGGCTGATCTCGCAACGCGATAGATGGGTCCATAACACACCTTCCCGCATCGGATCGCCAGCGGTGAATTCCGCCAGCAGTGTCAGAAGGTGAATCAACAACTGAGGTTGCCGCTCAATCGCCGTTTTTCGCTCCCCACCTTTTTTTCGAACCCGATCCGATGTCAGGTCATCGGCCAAGTCTAATTCCTGCAACCCGCGCCGGATCGTTTTAGGGTCGATATCAAATAGCTTCGCAATATAGTCAATACCCCTATGCCCCATCGTTGCTTCTATACCGGCATAACGGCGCTTATCCTTTTCGGACAGGCTGGTAAAAAGTCGCTGCATTTTGACTTCAATGGCTTGTTCGTAACCGATCACTCGCTTTTCAATCTTTCGCTGGTTAAAGCGTTTCATTATCGTCGATTTCTGGATCAGTTCAGGGAAGTTGTTTTTGACGGTATCCTTAGAGTGGTTTTTTGTATATTTTCGATCAAGGTTGTGATTTGCTCGTCCAGCATAAATCGCAATTCCCATTCCAAAGCCCAATCGGCCGGCAGGCCAGCAATCTGATGGTGCTCGATATAGCTTTGCTTAAGTTGGGCCTGGAATTCCGAGACTTGTTTTGCGCTGTCCCGGCGTCCGCCTTGCAAAATCTCCGCAGACTGCTCCAGCGCCAGTGACAGCGCCGCGTCGAAGGCCCGGCTATGTTGTTGCAGTGCAGCGGGAAAATGGCCAAATTGCTGCCCGCTCAGCAGGCGGTAGCGTTTTCTGACCTGCAGCAGAGTCGATAGCGTATCGGCATCGCGGATAATTTCTCGCAGCGCCGTTCTTTCGTGGGCCTTAGCCGGCAAGCGCGCGTCCGGTTCCAATACGGCATGGGCCAGAAGGTCATGCGCGGCCGCTAAATCTTTTTCCGCCGCCAGGCGTAAAGGCAAGGTATAACTCAGCAGATGGCCCGGATCTGGTAAACGCACCGTGAGTTTTGCCAAGGTGCGTAATGCGGCAATGCAATGGTGGCGCGCCAGCGCGGAGGATCGTCTGGGCCATAGGGCATAGTCGAGCACACCCATGACGATCAGGCCGAGCAAAATGCCGATGACCCGATCGCGGGGTAGGTATAAATCCGTGACTGCGCCGAAATCGTGCAACACGAAGAGGGCAAAAGAGAAGCCGAGTTGCCGGCCCAGATAGGCGATGCGATCGCTGCCGGCGGTAATCCAGGCCGACAAGGCCCAGAACGGCGCAGTGGCCAGCGCGAAGCCGATGATGGTGTCGAATTGCGGTTGCAGCACCAGGACATAAAGGTAGGCGCATAGACCACCGATGGCGGCGCCCGATACACGCAGCAGCGACAGACGATAATCGGCGCCGAGGCTGGTTTGCGCCGCCACCAGACAGGTAGGGATCGCGGTATTGATGTCCGGCCAGTTCAGGCCTTGCACGATCAGCATGCACAAGATCGCGCCCAAGGAAAATTTGATGCCGAATTGCAGGCTGTCGGCATGCGAGGCCCAAAATTCGTAGTCCAGCCAGGCCGGCCGCCAACTTGCCGTGCCGTTAGCGCTGCTGTCCTGTTCGGCAGGTTTATCACCGCTCACAGCGGGATGATGCAATTGGCTGTTCAAGGCGGCGATGGCTTGCAGGGCTCGCCAAAAGGCGGTCAGTATTGAAGGATGACTTAACCGCGAATAATCGTGCAGTATTTCGCTGTTCAGCAAAACCTCGATGGGATCGGTAACGTCGAGGTTTTCTTTCACGCCTTGCCGCAGTAACGAGCAGGCCTGTTGCAGAGCCTGATAGACGCGCAGTTTTTCCGGGTTCATCGGTTGCGCGCGATAGTCCGCCGCCAGGCTTTGATCCAGCCAAACGGCCAGTTGGCGCAGGCCGTCGATTTCCTGCAGCAGGGCCAGGTAAGTACCGTGGTGCAGGCGCATGGACGGATGCAACAATTCGGCATGGCCGAGCAAGGCTTGCAGTTTACCGAACTGGCCTGCTCCCGCCGCCCCGTGGGTTGCTTTTTGCTGTCCTGCGACACCGCTGTCGGCCAGACGACCGCTGAAAATGGCTTCCACCGCCGCCAGCTGCTCTACCATGCCGGCAGCCAGTAATCGGCGCGGGTCCTGCGGCCTGATGCTCAGATGCACTAGCGTCCAGGTACCCAAGCCCAGCCCGCCGATGATGGGGATATTCCACAAGGCATGGTAAATGTTCTCGTCCGGCGTGCTGGGGCTATACAGCACTGCAATCGCATACCAAAGCGCAATGCCGGTGGGCCAGGCAATCAGCCGGGCGTGGAACAAAGCTAAGGCGATGATGACGAAGGACAGGCTCAGCATCAGCCATGCGTCATTGCCGGCCACCATCAACGCCAATACCGAAACCAGCACGGTAATGAACAGGAAAAACAACTGGCGCAGACCGAAGGCCAGTGATTGGCCGGCATTGGCGTAGGCATCGTAACTCAGGGAGACCAAAATCGATAGCGCGCCGAGCGGCGGCACGTGCAGGGTTTGGCTGACCAGGGCGATAATCAGCGTGACGGCGAACAGGCGGAGGGCGGCGACTCGCCGGCCGGGAAAGTCTCTCAGCTCCGTCGCCAGGAATTGCGTCAGACCGGTGCCGAACCAGAACCGGCTTTGGCCGTGCGCCGGGCTATGCCGCTCGTCAAGCTCACTCATTCCGGGGGGCGAGAACGCTGCTATGGTTCAACGACGCTGCTGGCATTGCCGATTGGTCGAGCATAGTCACGAAAGCGGTCATGCCCATACGCAACGGGTGTTCGGGATCACGGTCGAGAATTTCGATACGGACCGGAAAACGGGATGCCAGAATCACCCACTTCAAGGTGCGCTCGACTTCGGGGAGCACGCCTTGTTGTTTGATATTGTCGGGCGAATTGGCCCAGCCGATGCCGGTGACCACGCCGCGAAAGCGTTTACCGGGATAACCTACCAAAAACACTTCGGCTTCCTGGCCGATTTGTATCGATTGCAGGTAGGTTTCCTTGAAATTGGCGATGGCGTACCAGTGGCGGTCGTCGACCAGTGCGAACAATTGGCTGCCGACCTTGGCGTATTCGCCTTCGCGGGTATTCAGATTCGTGACGTAAGCATCGAACGGCGCCCGTACAAAGCAATATTCCAGATCCAGTTCGGCGGCGGTGACTTGCGCTCTGGCCGCTTCGATGCGGGCGTTGACTTCGCCGACCTGAGCGATCAGGGATTGTGCGCGGCTACTTTCGCTTTGGGCTTCCTCGATCGCGCTGGCCATCGAGCGTTCCTTGGCTTGCGCGTTCGCCAGTTCGGCCCGTGACGCATCCAGTCGCGCGCGGGCCTCCCTGAGCTGATCGGTAGTTACGTATTGCTTTTCGGCCAAGGGCTCGAGTTCTTGCAAACGGTGGTGTAAATACGCGTCTTCGGCCTCGATGCGTTTGATCTCGGCGGCGGCTGCGGCGCGCTGGTGTTGCAGTCGGCCGATGGCGCTTTCCGCCGAACTGCTGGAGGCACGCCGTGATTCGACCTCTTTTTCCGCCAACATCAATTCCGCTTTTGCCCGGTCCAATTTGGCCTGGTAGGGGCGGGGATCTATGACATACAAGAGTTCGCCCTTACGCACGAACCGGTTGTCCTCGACATGTAATTCGACGATACGGCCGCTGACCTCGGCGGTGATGCCGACGACATTGGCCCTGACCATGGCATCATTGGTACGGGGATGTTGGTAATTGATGCGCCAGACAATCGTGCCGGTGACGATCGCGCCCAACACGATCAGGATGCCGAGTGTGCGGCCGACCAGGATACGGCTTTGAAGATCAGGATTTTGCTGTATTTCCATGTGAAGGCCGCAAGCGATTAGTGGGAGTAAAACAACAGCCAGATGACAAAACTGCATAAAGCCCACAAACTCGGCGCGATTAACAGCGGCGGTCCAAGATACGGCGCCAGGTGCAGGCGGATGAATTGCCACATCAGCAGCATGCTCGTTGCCAGCCCGGCGAGAATGCAGATAATCCAGGCCGGCCAGAATGAACCTTCCAGGCTCACCATCGGATCGCAGGCAGTCAGTAGCAAGGATGAAACCAACGCCATTACCGTTTGGGTCAGCGTTGCAATCGGCTTCATGGCGGTCCTCCAAAACAGAAAAAAGACAAATCTAATGGTTTAGCCGTCGGCCGCAAACTTTCGGCCTCGGCACACCTGAATATTGGTGCAGATGCAGCATCTATCCAAGACAGGAAAATAAATCGGGGCTATTCTAATGCGATTTGGCGCTTAACGGACAGGAATATTTGTCAATGATTGTTGTCAATTGATTGCATCAATTTGGTTAGGCAGTTCCATTACCATATAGTCAGCATTTTCTTCTGGAATAGGCAACCATTGATGACACTATTTCTCCGCTTTCCACGCGGCGAGCGATTCACAAACGATCGGTGGATTAACATGTCACCGGTTTACTTCATACGGTTACGGCCGATTATTCAGGCTTTAGCCATGGTTTCCTTATTGGCGGCTTGTTCGCCGCCACCGTTAATCATCGACCCCATGCCCAGCGCACAGCCAGTAGCGCAGACCGTGCGTTGGTCGGAATACCGGACGAGCAGTGCGGCGGTGCCGGTATCCAAACCCGAGACAGAACCGGTAATGCCGGACCAGAGGCAAACCTACGATTTGCCGGCCCTGGTCGATTTGGCCTTGCAAATCCATCCTGAGACCCGGCAAAGTTGGGAAGAAATCAAGGCTGCCGCCGCGCGGGCCGACAAACAACGCAGTGCCTGGTATCCGACGCTGACCGCGCTGGCACTCGGACAGTATTTCAAAACCAGCATCCCCATTGTGGAAAGCGCACTGGTCAGCCACGGTTACGGAATGTTCGGCGGTCTGGAATTGGCCTGGACGCTGTTCGATTTCGGTCGCCGGGAAGCCATGGTTGACGCTAGTCTGGAACGCTTGGGCGCGGCACGGTTCGCGTTGACACGCAAGCATCAGCAAATTGCCTACCGGGTCGCCACCAGTTTTTTTAGCTATCAGGCGGCCTTGGCTAAAGTGACGGCGGCGCAGCAGACCTTCGAATCGGCCAAGACCAATGCCGAGGCGATCAAGGCCAAGCTCGCACAAGGCTTTGCTACCCGTCCCGAATTATTGTTGGCGCTACAGGAAAAGGCGAAAGCCAATTACGACTTACAGGATGCGCGAGGTTCAGTGACGCAGGCTCGAGCTGAATTGACGACCCATGTCGGCGTTTCGCCTTCCCATGCCTTGCAATTGGTGGATCTCAGTCAAGTGCCGCTGCCGGACACATTGGAACCGTCGGTCGAGCACATCGTTGACGAAGCCCTGGCGCAGCGCCCGGATCTGATGGCCCAGCTTTCAGAATTGCGCGCTCGAGAGGCGGAAGTGAAAAAGGCGCGAGCGGAATTTTGGCCCAAGCTGTCGTTGAAAGGAAATGTCGGCAACCAATACTGGGGCGACGTACAGACTAATCCGCCGAGTCGCCAAAATTACTCAAGCGATGATCTGGTTGGCGCCGCGATGTTAAATCTGGAATGGAAGTTGTTCGACGGCTTCGAGCGCAGCAGCGCCGTCAGAGAAGCCGAAGCCAGGCAGCAGGCCGGCCAGGCTCAGGTTGAAGCCCTGCGCCTGGAAATCATGCGCGATATCTGGCAAGCCTACGCCGATACCAAAACCGCGTTGGAAAAACGCGAATTTGCCCAGGCCTTGTTGCACGCTGCCGAAGAGTCTTACGCCGCTACCCAGGAATCCTACAGCCACGGCTTTTCTACTGTGATCGAGCTATTGTCGGCACAAAAGGATTTGGCCCACGCCCGCTATACCGAAATCGATAGCCGCGCCGGATTGCTAAAGTCCGCTACCGCCTTGGTTTATGCAGCGGGGGGCAAGGCTGAGGAAGATTAAACTGCTGCCCAAAGTAATATTGTTTGGAGTCTGAATGTCTGTTTCGGATGAATAAGCCGACTTCGAAATCATATTAGCCAGAGGCCGGTATAGGTCGTTTTTTCTCGTCCAAAACTGACTGTTCATAGCGTCCAAATGATTAATGCCCTACGCTTCAAGGCGAGGGTGTGCAAGTATTTGTTTTACCTCAAAAGTTATAGTTATACTGCAATATCGCGGTCAGATCCGTAAAAAGGCTGCCATAATTGCTTTGCTTGCCCCCGATGAACTTGGCCACGCGCAATGACACCGAGGATTGGGAATTCAGGTTATAGGCGGTCTCGGCCTGGACCAGTGAACTCTGGTCCTCCAGGTCCATCAGGAACAGCCCGGCCAGATTCAAGTTGGTGATCAGGGCGTTTTGCCATTGGCTGCGCAAAAACAAAGAATGCTTGTTGGCGGGCTCAACGCGCGCCTGCGCCAGAGCGCGCACCGACAGCAGCTGTCCCATGGCCCATGGATCGCCCTGGGCGGTTTCGCCCGTCCTGAACCAGTTGCGCCAATCCTCATCGGATAACCCGGCCTGGTTATAGTGATACTCCAGGTTTGTGGTAATGTTTGAAACGGTTGTATAAGTTGCGCCAATCGCAAGCTGATGCTGGTATTTTTTGCCTTCGTCTTGTGGAAAATTCGCCAATAATTCCGGCCTGATCTGCTGTGATTGACGCAGGCCAAACAAAGCTTCATCCAGCAGTGAGCGGCGCTCTCCGACATTCCATTCCGAGTAGACGATCAGGTTGTCATTGATGGAATGGCTTAAGTTTACGCCAAAATTGTTATCTCCCGACTCATTATAATAAATCAGCTCAGGGCTGAAGTTTCCAATAATACGCTGGCTGAACTTGATCATAAGGCGCGACCTGTCGTTGGTTTTCTGCATATTCAGCCCGTAGATGCTCTCATCGCTATACCAGCGGCCCAGTTCATTACCCATGTCGGGAGCGGCAACCACCGATATGCCGCCGCTGTCCCACAGCTTCTGGGCACGCACTGCAAAAGTTCCAAGACGGTTGTCTCGCAGCTGGCTAATGTCCTGCGTATTACGGCTTATAACGGCATTGGTTTTGAAATAGTCTGTCGGGTTAAAGCCTGCCGCCACGCCATTTTTAATATTGATCCGCCCTAGATCGACAAAGCTTGAAGGAGTGGCAGACCAGCTTAAATACAACTCTTTTACATTGAATTGAATGTCTTTTGCAGACTTAAAAGCTTCATCGTCATACAGGTAAATATTCAACAATGCATCAGCATGAATATTCAAGGAAGAAGCCGGTGAAAACTCCCCACGCACACCGATACGCGCCAGATTGTTCCAGTCGGATTTATCATAATCGGGAACACTCACTATGAGGTCATTTGGATCTCTCCAGCTGGTGTATTCGAACAAATCGTCGGCTTTTATCCGGATGCTGTACTTTGCCGGGTCGTTGTTTTCTTCCGGTTTGCTGCGGTCTGCGTCAATTAATTCCTGAGGGATAGCATCGAGATCCGAATCCTCATCGGAGGAATGAACTGGCCCTGCGCATAAGACCAAGATGGAAAGAACGATGCCTTTTGCAATTGATTCAAACATATAGATAACATATCCTTCGTTTTAAACCATTACTTCCTAATGCCGTGATCCTCATCAGCTATAACATAATCGGGGGAGTTTGATGGGATGACTTTCGGCATCTTTTTATAAACTGGAGGTAGCGTTCTTAAATAGGCAATCATCGCCTCTGTATCTGCCTCAGTCATATTTGAAAATATAGCCCAGGGCATACCCTGGAAGTGCATTAGCTCACCGTCTTTTTTTATACCGCTCCGGATTGCCCGGCGAATTTCCTGATCGCTCCAGGAGCCTAGTCCTGTTTCTTTATCCGAGGTCAGATTGGCCGTATATAACGTTTTAAAATGGTTTAGCTCGACTTTAATGCCGCCTGACTGGCTTTCCCCGCCTTTGAAAATCACTTTCCCTGTAGTAGGCGTATGGCATAGGGTGCAAGGGGTAATGGCAACCAAATACCGGCCACGGCTAAGTTTGGCATCCATCTCCTTGGAACCGGTTGCCTTAGGGGCTGGCAGCTCAAAACCTGAGGCCTTAACAACCTTGTCAGCAGAAACGAGGCCCATCGGCGGGAGGATGCTCCAGTGCCGCACAGAGGAAAAATCAGGAATGGTCTTGCCCTCTTCCGGATTTCTTTCCCCATAATTATCGCGGGCAAACACCAAAGTACGCTCCATCTGACCAAACATGACTTTAGTTTTGGTTTTAAAGCTTTGCCAAAGACCAGCCGGTTTCGAAGGTGGGATTTTGTTATATATGGGAGGGATTCTCTGCAATGCATGGGCTATTGCTTCCGCATCCCTATCCTCCATGTTATAAAAAAATAGCCAAGGCATGGTAAATGCGTAAAGTGAGCCGCCATCGGGAGTTTCGCCATATTTGATCGCTCGCTTCAATTGCTCTGTACTCCATTTGCCGATTCCGGAGTCTTTGTCCGATGTAATGTTTCTGGAATAAAATTCACCGTCAGCCGGACTTATCACTTTCATTCCGCCCGCATAGGATAAACCTTCTTTAAAGGAGCCATCTTCGCTCATTGTGCTATGGCATAACTCGCAAGTGGAGATGCTCAATAAATAATCACCGCGCTCTTCCATGGTTTTTTGACTATTATCTAACCAGCGGGTCTGTTCTTTTTGGTCATAGACGCTTTTTAGATAGGCCGACACATCGATAATGTTCTTTTCCGTCAGCACATTTCCATATCCCTGCATGATCGTTCCGTTCAGGCCGGTATAAATCCGGGTATAAATATCACTTAAGGAAGCTCCCCCTCTATAATTCCTATAATCAGTCAAGTCCCTTGCCGCTACGCCTTCTTTGATATTGCCTTTAATGCGTGCGATCCTGTCCTCTTGCCCATCCAGGTTCACGCCGTGGCAATTTATGCAACCGGATGCCTGGTACACTTTTTTCCCATCGGCAATATTTGCATCGGCGAATTTTTGGGTCGGCGCCACAATGGCGGCGGAGTAAGCCGTCGGTTTTTTCGATAGTCCTTTGAGGTATTGCGCCAGCGAGGTAATCTGCTCAGCCGATAAAAGATCGGACCAGGCCGGCATGGAGGTACCCGGCAACCCGTTCTTGATGGATTTTTCGATATCCTGATCCGTTGGGAATTGTCCATAGGCTGTCGTACGGTATTTATACTCACCGCTAACAAAATTTGCCGGCTTTATACGCATGCTATGGGCGGCGAAACTCTGTCCGTCACCCTTATCGCCATGGCAGTACGCGCACTTTTCTTGATATAAAGACTGGGCATTTTCTGTCGTTTGGGTAAATGCCGGATCAGATCCCAACAGACCACATCCCAAAACTACCCCGTATAATTTAATGTTATTATTGCGGTTCATATAACTTGTCTCTGAATATGATAAATGTCTGCTTATTCCATAAGCAGTTCATTGACTTATTGTTCTTATATCCGTTGGCTTTACGCTGCCGACAAAAACTTGTCATGGACAAAATGGCTTAGGCGCTCCCAAACACCATGCCTTGCGCCGACTGCATTTCCCAAAGGGATAATTCTTTCGGCAAATACAGCAGCACGCCCCCCCAGCCGGCTATCGCTCATTCCCTGACAAGCTGATTGTTGAAACGCCGTTCTTTTATCTTCTTGACAAAAGGCCATAGCGGCAGGCCGACAAAAACCATGGTGAAAAAGAAAATAAGAAAAACCAGCACCATGCCGTAGCGCAAGATCGACTTTGGACGGGATTTGATTATCCACTTGCCCCATTTCAGGAAATTCCTTCTTGCCACCGTTTCCGGATGTTCAAAAGCGGTGTCGCTGAAAGCATCCGATTGCACGCTGAACACGCCTGCCTGGGTAACGGCGCCCTTGTTTATCGCAGACAGCAAGTCACGCCCCTGCTGTTGCACCTGATCCAGCATTCTGCCGGAAATGACCCATTCCCGCTTATTCGGCTTTTCTTTTGCGTCGAACAGGTTGTCTTTCGTCGCCTTGAGCGTGTCCATCTGCTCGCCTTGCGCGGTCACCAGGATCTTGCCCACCAGGGAGCCGCCCAAATTCCTGATATAGCCCTCGAGCTGTTTTTGCGTCTGCATCCACATTTTCCGGCAGGACAATACGGTAATGACATGCGTATTATTGATGATGCGGCTTTGGGGATGTTTCAAAAACGAGACGAAAGGTATGGAAATGGATAAAAACCAGACCTGCGTTCCCAGAATGACCAAGTCATACGACTCTTCCTTGAACGCCGGCGTCTTTATTTCAACGGGCTCCTCATAAACGCATTCAGGAAAGATGCTGAAAAAGTATAATTTCGGCCAGGGCAGCGGAAATTGGGACACTGGCTCAATCAGAACCTCCTCGACGGAGATATTTTCCTGGCCGCGCAACGGTTGTAAAAAACAATCCAGAACCTGTTTTGTTTTGCCCGTTTGCGAATGGTAGATAACTAGAATTTTGTACGGTTGTTTCACTTGAAACTCCTAATGTAAATATTGGCCGATGACGATGCCGCAGATATAGTTTCGGTCATGGGTTATCGAGATGCCGGCCACCTTGAACATACCGCCGTCCAATTTGGATGCGTTTATCCATCGGGGGGCGCCCGATTCGTCATACCCCACATATCCCAGTTCATTTAAAGCGCCGCTCTCACGGCATAAAGACTGGACGGCGAACTGAATGACCTTGTGCCCGAGAACGCGGGTATTTGTGCATTCCCCATCCCAAACGGCATGGGCTGGAATGGTCTCGCCCGTAGACAAGTTGTGCAATCGCTGACTGGAACGGCATAAGACGATGATGCGGGTCTGCAAGGATTCACACTGCGGACCCAACAGGGTAAAAACCGACAATAGCCCTTCCCCCAGCCGGTAAAAATCAAGCGATAACAGGGATTCGTCATTCCCGCTTCGCCTTTTCGCCTCACCCGTAAAATTGACAAGCCGCGGAATGCCATGGGCATCGAAGCCAAGCTCGATTTCATGGGCATCTATTTCCGTGTTAAACCAGCCGGAGCCCAACGCTTTTAAAATGGCCTCCTTCGCGGTAAAGGCATAGGCCGCACTCAAATACGACCTGATCCATCACTTTTCGGAATCGGTGAAAAGCCCTAACGGCATAGCTCCTCTGCCGTAAAGTTTTTTCACCCTGTCGAAGGATTCGATGTCAATACCGCAAAAAACAGCTGGCAAGCTCATGCCTGATTCCCCATCAACGCATGAAAAGAGTTGGTAACGGGTAACGTTTCCAGGGTCTCGAAATCCTGCAACGCATGGGTGACCCGGGCTTTTACCAGCAGTTCGGAGCCGCGGATGATTTTCTGTTCCACTGTAAAGCTGAAATCTTCACAAGCAATAATTTTTGCCGTGACTGTCACTTCATCGAACAATCTGGCCGGTTTGATGAAGCGCATGGAAACTTTGTGCACCAGAACCGCAAACGTGAGATCCTCCAGATTGAATCCGGCATCCTGGAAATAGCGGGTTCTGGCCCTTTCGAGATAAGCCAGCAGCTTTGTGTGATGAGCAATTTTATAGCTATCCACATCCTCAAACTCCACCCTGAAGGCGTAACCGGCTGCGTTGTTGCCCATGCTATTCCGCCCCTGCACTATCTTCAGCGATACACAGAGAGGGGTCCTCGTTCTTATGGATAATCGCCTGGTATTGCGCCGCCTGATAGCAGCCGATGAAGTTGTTGTAAGGCATTTCAAACGCTTCGCGCGCCAATCGTCTGGTCAATTGGTTCAATCTGACATTTATTTTCGAATATTGCCGGATGCGGTCCTGCAAAGCCGCATCGAGATCTTCCGTACAGTCGTTGATGATGCCGTAACTTTTTGCCTGATCCGCCGTATAGGAACAGCCTGTCAACAACAATTCAAGAATACGTCCGGCGCCGCAATACTTGCCCAATTGCATGATGCTGCAGCCTGGCAGGTAGCCATAGTTAATTTCCGTATGTGAAAACACGCTGGCCGTCGAGGCGATTCTGTGGTCGCATGCCAAAGCCAGTTGAATGCCGGCGCCCTCGCAAACGCCGTCGATAACGGCAATTGTCGTCTTGGTGAGCTTTTGAATCCCTTCAATAAGCTTTTCCCAACGGCCGCTATCGCTTATGTCCACGCTTTTTCCATCGTGGAAATTGCTGTAATTCAAGCCTTTGCTGAATATGCCATTGCGGCCTTTGAGAACTAAAAAGCGCGTTTTTGATTCATCTTCCAGATACTCAAAAGCCTTTTTCATATCGGCAACCATGGTTTTGTCAAAGTAAGCCTGACTAAGCTCAAGCTCTGCGACATTCCCTTTTTCCGTTAAAGTAAAACCTTTAAATGCCATTGCAAAATCGGTATTTTTTACAAAATTTCTATCCGCTATCATTTTATTTACCCCGCCATTTTATTTACCAGCGCAATAATGCTGTTTCGATCGCCACACCGGGCCCCATTGCAACCACAACCCCAATATCCCCTTTTTTAGCGATATTCTCCTTGCGTAAATTGTCATAACTGAACAAAAACGAGCACGATGACATGTTGCCGTAATCCTGCAGCACGCTCAGCGTATGCCGGACATCGTGGTTGGAGATGTCAATGTTGTATTTAATGCTGTCGATGACTTTTTTACCTCCCGAATGGATGATCCAATGGTCGATATTTCTGAGTTTAAGGTCGTTCCTCTCCAGCAAACGCTGGATGGGCTTATGTATGTTGGCGCCGATGACATAAGGAATATCCTTGTCCAGATAGAACGACAACATGCCGTTCACCAGGTTATAGCGCAGCGCGTCTATGTTCTCGGTAATGGTTTCGGATTCAAAATCAACGACCATGGGGCCGCTCTCACCTGAATATTCATCATCCGATGTAATCAACAGCGCGGCCGAGCCGTCACCGAACAGAGAGTTCACGACCGCTGTTTCCATGCTGCTGTCCACGTAGTAAGCGGATGAGCAGACTTCTATGGCCAACAGCAAGGCCTTCTTGCCGGGATTCGTCCGGACATAGTCGGTGACTACCTGCAGGCCATTCACGCCGGCACTGCATCCCATTCCGAGAATGTCGGTCCTTCTTACGTCCGGCCGGAAATCAAGCGCCTTTGCAATATGGGCAGAGACCCCGGGACAAAGGAATCCGGTACTGGTAACACAGGCCAGATAGTCAATGTCACGGGTGGTCAGATTTTGCTCGCGCAAACATTTGTTAATGGCTGCCGCTCCCATTTCCAGACTTCCGCTCAAATGCTTCTTCTGCAAAGTAGCGCTGTCTTCCTGTTCTATCAAACCATCCTCGCCCGGTTCAGGGAGATAAAGGAAGCGTTTCCGGATATGAGAGTTTTCGAAAAGTTTTTTAATCCTTGCCTGTTTATGCCCAAACATGTCCGCTATGACCGTTTGGTCATAGCACGTGTCTGGATTTGCTGTCCCCAAGCCAATAACTCGCGGATATGGTGCTGAATTTGCTAACATATTGAATATCCTTCATTCAATCAACAATAGTATTTGTCTTATTCGCCCTTAATTCATGCAGGAATGCCTGCCCGAACAAATTAAGCGCTGATTTCTGTGTTGACGTCGCTTCATTAATGGAAATTTTGGCTATTTGTAAGGCCCAGGCCGGTTTGGCCATGATTATTTTCAGTAATGCCGTCACTTCGTCGTCAAGCTGCGCAGCCGCCGCTGTTTTTGTCACCAGCCCCAGACGCTGCGCCTCACTGGCGTCCAGCCTGCGCCCGCAGATGACGATTTCTTTAGTGAGATTTTGCCCGACGCGCTGGACCAGCCTCTCGATGCCGCCGGCGGCCGGAATAAGCCCGATATCAACCTCGGGCAGCCAGAATCTTGCATTATCGGCGGCCAGGATAAAATCGCACGCCAGCGCCAGTTCAAACCCGCCGGCGATGGCATACCCTTTAACCGCCGCAATGGAGATGATCGGCGCATGATAGAGCTCTTCAAAAATTCTTCGGCTTTTTAAATTGATAATGTCCCGATAGCTCCTGTGCGCTATTTCCTTCAGATCGGCCCCTGTACAAAAACTGTCGGACGAGGAACCGATCACAACCGCCTTCAGTGCCTGATTTGCCAATATCGTCTTAATCGCAGATTCCAGCTCGTCAAGCATCTCGCTGTTATAAGCATTAAGCCTATCGGGCCGATTAAGGGTGATATAAGCAATAGATTCATTGATCTTTAATTTGACAAGCATGTCGCCGCCCCCGCCCCAATCGTTTTATGCTATCTTGCGCTTGTTGTACTGCGATTCAACCAGCTCAACCACGAGTTCGGTCTCAAGCTCAAGCGCCGATTTCCGATCCATGCGCCTGCCGGCCAGAACGGATTTCATGATGTAGTTGATCGCCTTGACGGATTTATTGCCCAGCATCTGATGCAGCACGTCAAAAGCCTTATCTAACACTTCCCGTCTGGAGACGGCATAATGCGCCAGCCCTATTTCAACGGCCTTGTCCGCTGTAATGTATTCCGATGACAGCAGCATAGGCAGCGCTTTTGCATACCCCAACTCATCCGGCAGACGCAGGGTTCCGGCAAGCCCAGGCATAATGCCTAGCTCAGCCTCGGGAAAGCCCAGCATGGCGCTTTGCCCGAGTATCCGTATATGGCAGGCCAAGGCCAGCTCGAGCCCGCCACCAAAACAGGCGCCATTGATGGCGGCAACAACCGGGACCGGGCTTTCCTCAATAATGTCCAGAATCCTTTTCCCTTCATTCATGCGCCGTGGCAGATCCTTCGGGAGGTTATTGTCGATTGCCGCGCCTTCGCAGAAGTTATTGCCTTCGCCGACCAGTATGACTCCCTTGAGCCCTTCTTCATGCAGATGCGCATGTAAAACATCAGGATCTACAAATATAGGGTCCGGCAATCTGTTTCTTGGAGGATTGCTGACTGTCAGTATCGCAATATCCTCTTTCCTGCTGAATTTTATTATTCCGCTGCTCTTAACCATTTCATCACTCACGATAGTTGTTTTTTAATTTAGCAATGATGAGGGACGATAATATTGCGCCCCGTTTTCGGCGTGATACTGGCCCAAGGCTTCACGCAAATTGCCATAACCAATTTCCTTGGCCAGCTGAATCGGGCCTTTGGCCGCTCCCATAATCGCCTTGATCGATTCATCAAGGGCGCTTTCATCTATAAGCCCATGCTCAACAGCGAACAGGCAGGTGTTGATATGCAGATAAAAAAGCCTTTTGCTGAATTCCGCCTCATCATCGTCCAGCGCCGGCATATCGGCTTGCCAGGCAGGCAAATCGCCGGGATGGCCGATTTCCGAAAACATCAGGGACTGGCTTCGATCATCCGGCACCATAAGTTTCATGAATGCCAACAGGCTTTGGTAAGATTCCTTGTTCCTGAGAGGGTCGCGATTGAAATAACGCTGGGTCGCCTCCAGGATCACCGGTATCTGCACATGATCGAACAGTGAAAATGCACCGAGTGGAAAAATCTCCGATTGGGATAATTCATTGGCTTTATGAATGCCGAATTTGGCGGCTCCCCTGAATGCTTCACCGCCTACCGCCATGCTGAGCATATTCAAAATGAAGGCATTTTCCGGGGTCTGCTCAACCACAAACAATCCGCAACGCTTGATAAACTCAGCGGCGCGCCGATAAACAGCCTCGTCGACAAAAGGGTGTGTTATAAACTCGACTATGTTGCTTACCGGTACGGGAAAGAAAAAATGCAGCCCCACCAACTTTGAAACATCAAATACGCCATCAGCCAATTCCTGCGGAGAAATTGACGATGAATTGCTCCCTACCAATGCCTCCTTGCCCATATGCTCGTTAATGGCGGAATAGACTTTTCTTTTTACTTCAATGTCTTCATTGACAGTTTCGATGATGATGCCGGCATGGCTTATCGATTCCATTTTCGAACTGGCGAAATAGCTATTCTCCAGGTCAGCAGCCTGGTCTTCGGTGACTGCGCCGTATTTAAGCTGGCGGCTGACTGTTTTTTTCCATTTTCCGTTCAAATTCTCGGCTTGCTCGGGCGTGCGGGTGATTGCGGTAACCTTGAACCCCTTGCTTAGCAGGAAATCGATAATGGAGATCCCCATGCGTCCAGCGCCAATAACTGCAATATGATTGTCCATCGTGTTTGCCTTTAATTTGAATAACCTTCAGCCCTGAGCAAATAACCGGCCTGCATGAATTTGCTGACCTCGGTGACGAAACTCAGGATTTTTTCGTTGTTCTTTAAGTTTTCGTGCCGCATTATCTGGTCGATGCACATGAACGCCATCGGAGGTCCGCAGTATCCGAGCTTGTCCAGCTTGGTGTATAACGCCGAACGCGGAATGCCTATCTCCAGAATTTCCTCCAGCAAGATCTCCGTAATCTGCTTGCTGGGCAGGTTGATCTGCATGAACCTTATGTCGCCAAGCGTTAAGCCAAGCTTTGCTATCATGCGTTTCATCCCTGCAAACATGACCGATTTCCCGCTTACGTCCTGAAATGCGCCGGAATGCAACGCGTTTCTGAAGCTTTGCTGGACATGATGCGCCGCCGTTTCATATTCCACTAGCGGGGACATCGGCCTTGCAGGGCGATGGTCGTGCATGATGGATTCGCGTTTGCATCCTATGGATTCAAGATAATTGCCTTCAACCACCAAGCCGGGCTTGTCGGCGTCATATCCCGAAACCACCATAGCCGCCGCGCCGTCACACAGGAACCAGCGCATAAAGACTGTTTCCCGGTTCAGTTTCGGTTGGTTGTAATATTCCGGCATCATGCCCGGCGAGATCATATTCGATGAAATGACCAGCGCTCTGTTGGCATACCCCGTCTTGATCAGCTCGGATGCGATAAAAAGGGATTTATAGGCGGACGTGCAGTTGGAACAAATGGAAAACTCCGCACAATCTTCAATGCCCAGCGCCTCCTGAATCCGCACCGATGCCGGCGGCATCTGGTTTTGCTGGGCTGATCCATAACAGATCAGATCGATATCCGATGGTTTTAGCCCCGCCGCTTCAAGCGCCATCTTTGCCGCTTTTACGGACATAGTTACATTGTCGTCGGTAAATTCCCGAGTCTTGCTGTCAAAAGCGTAATAGTAATTCTCCATCGCCAGCATATCTTTCATGACCGGGGTCATGTCGTCGATCCATTGGCGGACCCGCTTGGGCGCTTCAGGGATATCGCCCAGATAGCGCTGGATTTCGTCGAAAGGCACCGGATCGCCAGGCAGATAGGCGCCCGTTCCTATTATCTTTGCTGCTCTCATGCTATTTTGTCTCCACGCTGGACGTTTCCTGTCAATCAGGAATGTTCTCGCCATGCTCGATGACAAGCAGGGCCATATCGACCAGATCGCCTATCGTGTCAGCCGGTCTTTTCATCAAGCGTTTGCCGATGGTTTTGATTTCGACTTCCACATTGTGCTTTTTGCGGATAATCTCCAGCAGCGACAGGAACATCAGGGAGTCGCCGTCAAGATCCTCGATAATGCGTGTGTTGTCGGTAATGTCGTTGACATCAACCTCGCACTCGTCGGCAAAGAATTCTTTTACAAGAGTTGATACTTCTTGTTTTATTTCGGTCATTTTTATTTCCTCACTTGTTTATAAATCGTCAACTGCGTCTGTCTATTTGAACTTAACCAGCGGCACTACCGCGTTATGTCCGCCAAACGCGAATGAATTCGATAAGACTGCGTTTACGTTTGCATGCCTTGAAACCAGGGGCACAAAATCAAGATCTATGCCGGCATCCCGCTCATTCAGGTTCAATGTGGGCGGGATGGTGGACGTTTCTATCGCCATGCAGGACAGTACGGCTTCTACGGCTCCCGCTGCGGCCAAGCAATGCCCGGTCATGGATTTGGTCGACGAAATGGCTATCTTTTTCGCATCATCGCCAAAAGTGCGCTGGATTGCTTTGGCTTCATAAAGGTCATTCAACGGCGTCGATGTGCCATGGGCATTGATATAGTCGACATCCGAAGGATTCAGGCCGGCCTGCTTCAGCGCAACATTCATGCAGCGCGCCATGCCGACGCCATCGGGGCCCGGAGAAACGATGTTGTAGGCTTCCCCCAGCAAGGCCGGCCTGCGCAGTTCCGCGTAAATATGAGCCCCTCTCTTGCGAGCCGAGGTCAGCGATTCCAGGATCAGCACTCCGGAGCCTTCGCCCATGACAAAGCCGTCGCGTCTGGCATCGAACGGACACGAAGCTTCTTCCGGCTTTGCCTCCCGTTCGGACATCGCCTGAATGTCGCTGAAGCCTGCGACAAATTCCGGCATTATTGCGCAGCACGCTCCGCCGGCGATCATCACGTCGCATAAGCCAAGAGCTATCTGGTCATAGGCGAACGCCATGGCGTAACCGGCCGATGAACAGGCCGTCCCTACCGTGAAGCTCGGGCCTGTCAATCCATAGTGCAGGCTGATCCAGGCCGGAAAAGCATTGGACATGGAACGCACGATTCTCGAACTGTTGAAAACAGACACGTCCGCCATCTCGTCACTGGGGTAGTCCGTACCGCTGGCGCCTATCGCAATGCCGTACCTGTCCGAATCCCCTTGCGAAAAATCGAAACCGGAATCCTCAACAGCCATTTGTGTCGTTACCGAACACATCTGAACACTGCGGGTCATCTGGTTTCTGATCCGCTTTTTCACGCGGGGGGCAACCAGGTCGTCGAAACCTTCCGGCACCTGAGCCGCAATTTTTACTTTGAAATCAGTCGTATCGAAATGCGTGATCGCTCCGACGCCTGATCTGCCTTCAACGCAGTTTTCCCAAGATTCCTTGAGATTCAACCCTAATGGACTGATCAAACCCAGTCCCGTTATAACAACTCGTTCCACAACTACACTCCCGTTTATCCGTTAGCCACTTGTTCATACCAGGGGCTGAGCCTGTCTATGTATTCAATGGCCTTTCTTATCAATTCACTGTGATGCACAACTTCGGAAACAAGCCCCATAGCAAAAGCTTCCTCGGCATCCAGCCTTCTGCCGCCCATAATCAACTCCAGCGCCCGGCCGGCCCCTACGATTTTCGGCAACCGTATCGTCGCGCCGCAGCCCGGCATGATGCCGAATGTCGCTTCCACCGAGCCCATCACCATCCGCGTGTCCGCTATGCGGTAATGACAGGCAAGAGCAAGCTCCAGCCCGCTTCCGATGCATACGCCTCTGATTGCCGCAACGACGGGGACAGGAAGATCGTAGAGTTTTTCAAAATACAGGCTGTTTTCCAGCATGCTGGACAAATACTGCTGTTTCATGCCGAGAATGGCCGCTTCCAGACTTTCCAGGTTTGCACCCGCAGAAAAGTGCCGTCCGTTGGAGGAAAGCACGACTCCCCTGATTTCCTTTGCTGCTGCCAGGGCGCCCAAGCTGTCGATGATTTCCTGAGTCTGCGTGCTCCAAGCCTCATCCATCAAGTTCGTGGGCGGATTGCTGAGGACGACATGCGCAATGCCTTCACTGACATGCAGCGTCACTTTCCTGTCTGTTTTTGTTTCGGATTGATTTTCTTTTAATGGACTGATGACCATGACACATCTCAAATTTTCTATTTAAAACTCGTGATACTGGTGCGCAAACCCTGAATATTTGCCTATTCTTGCCAGATCCCTGCTTGCCCCGCATTCATACATATGTCTTACGCCGATCTCCCAGAACACCTTCAAAACATCTAACCAGTAGAATGAGTTGCAAAAGTTATTCTCAAGCTCCGCAATGCAGCCTTTTCTGTCTGCAAATATTCCCGCTGTCGTCGGTGAAATAACGGGCGTTCTTGGGTTACCGATTGCTTCCTTGCCAAGTATGCCCATCCACTCATCCCGGCATTTAAGAAGCAGACTGCTGTGATAAGGCCGCTCAATCGGAAGCTGTTTAAACAGCACGGCCCCGGCTTTAAAGGCTTTGTCCTCCAGCAGATCGACCTCATTTTTCCATCCGGACACCACCAGACTTAATTCCGAATTCTGATTGACGATATCGATTCCGCCGCGCTCTTCGATTACTTTCCGTAACTGCATTCTGCTCAAGCCGATGACAGTGGCCATGGAAAACTTGTCATCGGGGCCGAATGATTTTTCAATTACCTTATCAAGGCTATGAAGCAAGCTGATTCCTGTCATAAAGGAAATGGATCTGGCGGCATAAAGCGCACCGAATATACCCATGCTATACCCGCTGATATAATCGGCTAAGCCTCTTCTTTTAATATAAGCATCGTACACGGCGCATGAGGCGGTATACCCTATAACCTGCCTATCGAAATCATTCAATTCGTGATAACTTTTGTTTGAAATACACGCCAGCACATCTTTCGATAGTAATTCTGACAGACTATAGTTATAGGGTTTAAGCCATTGCGTTAATACCTTATGCACGGAATCCCTCATATTTGAGATATTAGTTATTCCTGGAAATAGGTATGCCGATTTTGTTTTACACATAACGATACAATATAGTTTTTTATGACTTATAAAATACCGCTGAATTAACCATAATAAATACCGAAACCGCACACATAAAATAATATCTCCAAATATTTAAAAATTAGTATTCGTAAACTTCGAAAACTATTCTAGTGATTTGAAAAGTAATATCACGGTAATATTCCACAAAAAATGTGTGAAAATTACATAAGCTGTAATTGTTCAGCGCCCGATACGGGCTATAAGGAATTCCCGTGAATGCCCCTCCTGCATACCCGGATGCGGATATGCTTTCCTGGCGGCTCACTGAGTTGTGCTAGCAACAAATAGAAATGTGGGCAGGACAGCCGATGAACTGCCCGCTTTTTACCGGAGCTAAGCCACAGCGCTGATTTTTTGGGCATATGTTTCTTGTAAGCCGCCGAAATGCCGGAGCCTTTATCCCGGGCAGAGCCGGTGCTGGAATTGACAAGTTATTCGAATTTATCGGATAGCTGGATTGTCCGCCACTTTGACGAGATGCGTTATGGCTTGTGGTTTTAAGCAGAATTCAGAGCCCCGCTCTGCTGAATCGCTTCATTCGCCAAATCGCGAACCACCGGCAAATTAACTTATATTTAATATGGTTTCTGCTATGTTTATTGCTGACTGATAAGGTCGACATGACAACAAGGAGCTAACTTTGAAAAACAAAAAAATCTTATTCTCTGGAGCAGCTGCGTTTGCGGGCATGACGGCGTTAGCTGCACCGGTTTGCGCGGCCACTACCGTACAAGTCGGAGCAAGCGGCAAGACATACGCATCCGGCGCGGTGCAATGCGCTGCCAATCCAGCTACCGGCGCGCAATCACCGGCAATAGAAGCCGGTCTATTCAATCCCAAGCAAGGGATGAGCGCCGCTGTGTCGCTGAATGGTGCTTCTGTGGCGACTGTCACGCCCGATAACCCGGCCGCTAATGTCTGGCTGGCCGATGGCAGCAACACTGTAGTGGTGGCGCTCAGCAAAAGAACCGCCGATAGCTATGCATTTAACGTACAGCCAGGCATGTGCGCACTCCCGGACACCACTGGCAATACTTTCAGCGCCGACGGCACACTGGAATATGCCGCCAGCAATAAATCTTACGCGACGGTAACGCCTGGTTGCGCATGGAACGCCAGAACCGGCATGGCGCAACCGTATGTAAACCTGTTCGATAATGGCTCTTACCTGCTCAATGTTTCCGTCAATGGCGCACCGCTGACACAGCTAAGCTCAACCCGTCCTCATACTCCCGTCTTTCTGGGCGCTGGCCAGAATGTTATCTCAGCCGCCAACGGCTATCTCTCCACAGACTATTATGTTCGCGACGGCGGCGACGGTACTTGCATACTGCCGTAGCAGCGCAATACTTCATACAGGAGCATGACATCCATCTATTTTGATGTGCATGCGGGCGGCAAAACAAAACCCAGAGGCGCGGAATTACCGCGCCTCGTTCAGGTCATTTTATAACTCTCCGGTTCCTGGCATTTTGCTCAACTTGTCTATTGCCGTCTTTTATACAATCTCATAATGTCCAGGTAGCCGGCAACCGCGCGAGACGGACCGTTCGGAGAGAAGCGCCCTGCTTTCTGTTGTCCGATTAACTGGAGCGTTAGAACAAGGGAGCTATGCGCAAATCTGGTGTATGGAGAATCAAGCGGCGTCCTGTTGTAGATCTCCGGTTTGTTTAATGCCGTTGACGAATTTCACGCCGGTAATGACCTCGGCTAACTGTTGATAGC
>NZ_JAZHOC010000070.1:0-63915 GCF_036553575.1 Methylobacter sp. Wu1
CTAACCCAAACGATAATTTTAAAATGGAGCCGGATTAAGACGCGTCGTTTAGTCGACGCGTATCCGGACTTTCAGTCCGTTATTCGAACCCACCCGCTTGAGCGGGTGGTTGTTTAGTCTGACTTATGTCTAACATCTTTCGCAATGTCTATTAAACTCCTGGGATCAGATGCTGGCAAATAACCATTTTGATTTATCTGCGGAAGCTCAATATTGACGGGGTTCGTGACAATAATTAGCATGTCAACGTCAGAATGCCCTTTAATGTGAATATCAAGCGCAACTGAACCTTGGAGCCTTTTGGTTACAGATTCACCTTTAGCATTTAGACTTGGAATTAGGCTATCTGCTACTCGATTTCCTTCTTTCTTTGAAACTTCAGTCGATTTAGCCTCAACTGGAGCCATAGAGCCAATCGCATATTTGACACTAACCGGTTCTTTAAGGGTTTCGTAATTCTCAGGTTCTCTAACATCAATACCGCTTAGCGCAGCTATACGAGCAGTAGCTGAATCCCTTGATTCCATTGATTCATATATTGCTCTTTCCCTAGAACCTTGCCTACGTTCTTTTAACGACTGCAATCTTTTTTCAAAATCAATCATACTAATCCTTTTTTAAAGTCATAACGCCAAAAGTTCTTCTTCCTGCGCTATTAAAATATGAAGCCTTACCAATTGATAAGCCTGAGTCAAATTCAATTTCACAATATCCTTTATGAGCGTTAAGTTCATGGCTTTTCTCGAGTTCAGGCTCGTTTTTATAACTATAACTAAGTTGCCAGCCTCCAGTTGGGCCATGTCGTTTTGACAGCGTAGCGGTATAGCTTGAACTTTGACTATTTTTGGTTTTAAGATGGATCAAAATTGATTTCCAGTTTTGTTCGATGCCTATTTCACCGTCCCAGTTAAAACGAGTACTGCAGTCTTCATTAAGTGTTTGCCCTGAGAGTATCCACCTGCCATTCAAATTTGGTATGTCCATGAAAGGAATTTTCCACGCCCACTTATTGAAGGCCCAATCTAGGCAAAAATAAACTAAACCTGTCGTTATAGTTGCTCGGGTAAATACGTCGCTTCCAGTTAGGTTATTTGCCCATGCCATAAACTGAGCAAGTCCACCTGTGATTGAAATAGAGGCAAAACCTAACCATCGCCCTACTGTAGCCCGATCATGTCCAAATATTGCGTAATCATGCATTCAATTTAATCCTATGATTAAATAGAGATTCATAAAGTCCATCCCTTAAGTTTAAAATCTAGTATATGGGTTCATGCTCATAATATTTCAAGTTAATAACTTAAATTTAAATTGTTGGGGATAATTAGAATGGCCTGAATTGGGGATTTTTAATAAGTGTCTTTTAATAACAGAAAATAGCGAGGTAGGATGCAGTGAGGCACGAACTGCATCATTCGAGATGAACTTTAAATGCGATAGGCATGCTCGGCTGCGGTCTAGGCTGTGAGAAATATTAGAACACAATGAGCTTAAAGGATTGCAGCAAGAATTGCTGCTCAATTAAGCAATTTGGTAACAGCTGCCAAAAAGTCGATTCTGATTCGATAGGCAATAAAAAAGGCCTTGGTAAATTACCTAAGGCCTTTGGAATATGGAGCTGGCGATGGGAATCGAACCCGCGACCGGCTGATTACAAATCAGCTGCTCTACCGACTGAGCTACACCAGCGAATGATTGTCATTATACAGCGTTTTATTATTTTGCCAAGCGTTTTTTTAATTTTTGTTTATTTCCTGTTTTATTTTTGTTGCCCGACGGGTGAATCCCGCTGCGTTTGTTGTCCAGGCCGGTGTGTTTGGTTTTAAATGGCAGGGTCTTCTTGTCGGCAGGTTCGACAGTGCCTTTGGGCTGGAATGAAGGCACCAGATGATGCTTGCCGTTGCCGATCAGATCACTGCGGCCCATGGCTTTCAGCGTCTCGCGCAGCAGCGGCCAGTTTTTCGGGTCGTGATAGCGCAGGAAGGCTTTGTGCAGGCGGCGCTGCTTGACGCTTTTGGGGATCGGAATGTCGGCGACAGTACGGCTGACTTTATGCAAGGTGTCCTTGCCCGAGTGGTACATGGCCGTGGCGATGGACATCGGCGAAGGCAGGAAGGCCTGCACCTGATCGGCCCTGAATCCGTTGCGCTTCAGCCATAAGGCCAGGTTCAGCATGTCCTGATCGGTCGTGCCGGGATGCGCGGCGATAAAGTAAGGAATCAGGTACTGCTCCTTGCCGGCTTCCTTGGAAAACTTGTCGAACATGGCTTTAAAGCGATCATACGTACCCATGCCCGGCTTCATCATTTTCGACAGCGGGCCTTTCTCGGTATGTTCCGGGGCGATTTTCAGATAGCCGCCGACATGGTGTTTGACCAGTTCCCTGACGTATTCGGGCGATTCCACGGCCAGATCATAGCGCAGGCCCGAGGCGATAAAGATTTTTTTGATGCCGGGCAGGGCGCGCGCACGCCGGTACAGCTTGATCAGCGACGAGTGGTCCGTGTTCAGGTTAGGGCAAATGCCCGGATAAACGCACGACGGCTTGCGGCAGGCCGCCTCAATCTTCTTATCCTTGCAGGCCAGCCGGTACATATTGGCGGTCGGCCCGCCCAGATCGGAGATATGGCCGGTGAAGTTGGGCGAAATGTCGCGTATCGCTTCGATTTCGCGAATGATCGAATCTTCCGAGCGGCTCTGGATGATGCGGCCTTCATGCTCGGTAATGGAACAGAAGGAGCAGCCGCCGAAACAGCCGCGCATGATGTTGACCGAATGCTGGATCATCTCGAAAGCGGGCACGTTGGCGTTGCCATAAACCTTGTGCGGCAGGCGTGAATAGGGCAGATCGAAGACGCCGTCCATTTCCTTCGTGGTCAGCGGGATCGGCGGCGGATTGACCCAGAGCAGCCGCGAACCGTGTTTCTGAACCAGCGGCCGGGCATTGCCGGGGTTGGTCTCGCCGTGCATGACGCGCGAGGCATGGGCATACAGGATCGGGTCGTCCTTGAGGTCTTCATAATCGGGCAGGCGGATCACGGTCTGCGCGCGTTGGCTTCTGATCAGGTGCTTGTCGAACTGGACGACTTTTTCATCGCTCGGCTCGGCCGTGTTTTTGATTTCGCAGGCGGGCTGTTCCTGATAGGGATTCTGCGGCGGCGCCACGGGGCCGGGCGTGTCGAGATGCGTGGAATCCTTGACGATCCAGCCTTCGGGAATCTGCTTGACGAAATGCGCGGTGCCGCGGATGCCTTTCAGGTCGGAAATGGCCTCGCCGTTCGCCAGCCGGTGCGCGATTTCGACGATCTGCCTTTCGGCATTGCCGTACACGAGCAGGTCGGCTTTGGAATCGAGCAGGACCGATTTGCGGACCTTGTCGGACCAGTAGTCATAATGCGCGATGCGCCGCAGGCTGGCTTCAATGCCGCCGATGATGATCGGGACATCCTTGTAGGCTTCGCGGCAGCGGTGCGAGTAGACGTTGACGGCGCGATCGGGCCGTTTGCCGGCCGCGCCGTCCGGCGTATAGGCGTCGTTCGAGCGGATTTTCTTGTCCGACGTGTAGCGGTTGACCATCGAGTCCATGTTGCCGCCGGTCACGCCGAAGAACAGGTTAGGGCGACCGAGCTTCTGGAAATCGCGGGCGCTGGTCCAGTCCGGCTGCGAGATAATGCCGACCCGGAATCCCTGCGCTTCCAGCACCCGGCCGATCAGCGCCATGCCGAAGCTGGGATGGTCGATGTAGGCATCGCCGGTCACGAGGATGATATCGCACGAGTCCCAGCCCAGATCATCCATTTCTTCCCGGCTCATCGGCAACATCGGCGCGACGCCGAAGCGCTGCGCCCAGTATTTGCGGTAACTGAAAATGTTGGGTACGAAAGGCAAAGCGGAAGACGTCATGGTTTTATCAGATTGGTCAGCGTGTGAGGGTTGTGCGTGTTCAGGTCTCTCAGGAAGACTGGAAATTCGATTTGATACTGCTCTTCAAGAGCCAAAGCTCTTGCTCTTAAATCTCTCATGGAATAAAAGGCGGAATGATCATTAAAGGCGAAGGCGATAATATTGCCTTTGCAGCGTACCGGCAGAAATAAAAGTTTCCACTGGAAAATGCGGCCCAGCCATTGGGAAATTTGCCTAAACTGGGAATTTTCGGTGCCCCAAAGATTAATGACCAGCATGCCGTCTTTTTTCAGCAGCAGCTTGCAGGCTTCAAAAAAAGCTTCATTACAGATGGATTCGGCCATGCCTTCATGATCGAATGCATCGACAAAAAGCAGGCTGTAATGTTCCCGTTCGGTTTCGGTCCGCTTGCAAACGTAGCGTCCGCCGTCATCGATAATAATTTTCAGGCGCGGGTCCAGCGGCAGGCCAAAATGGCTGCGCGCGATTTTGACCACGCTTTTCCTGTATTCCACCGCTTTCAATTTGCATTCGGGAAAATAGTGCAATAAATGCTTGGTGAGTGAACCCCCGCCTAAACCGATAATCAGAGCATCGTCGGCCAACGTTTGCTTGAACAATAGCCAGCCGGTCATGGCGCGCACGTAAGTCAATTGCAGTATGTGCGGGGCGGCCAGACGCATGCTGCTTTGTCTGGGATGGGAGCCGAAATGCAGGGATCTGATGCCGTTGAGTTCGACCACCTCTATAATGCCGTCATCGTCGTGGCTTTGGTGGATCAGGCGGCCATCATATTTGTACATAAAGATTGCTGGTGTTTAATAGTAACCGAATATTATACAGAGGAATGACTCCCGGCCGGTATTTTTGGATAAATAGCCATTCCGTCATACTATGTTATTTATCATGGACAGCATTGAAAAAATGACATTTGCCCCGATTTAGATGTTCATTACTTATTTTTTAACCAGTTCGCGTAAAATTAAACGTTTAATATTGAGGACTATCATGAAAAAGCTTTTTTTCCTGACTATCTTGCTCTCGGCAGTAACCGCTTTCGCTGACGATGCGAAAAACGAATGGCACAATACCGTACTGACTGAAGCCACGATGAAAAAAATTCAGGAAGCCAAATACGACTATAGAAAATGCGTCGTGGAAGAAATGAAAAAACCGGCGTATCAGCAACTGGAAAGCCGCAAGGCAACGGAAGACCTTATCAAGCAGTGCGAGCCGACCTTAGCGAAAATGCGCGAAGTGTACACGGAAGAAAACGTGCCCGGCGTAGTCGCCGACCGCCATCTGAAACAGATGCGCATCCAAACCACTCGTACCGTGCTTCAGGAACTGATGTTTGCCGAAGCAGCCCGTAAAGCGGGTCAACAATAATAATCGAAAGAGCTCCTAATTGAATGAATACTAACTACGCAATTGATTTGACGCTGGTGCCGACCACGTTTGACTTGTGGCATGTGTATCTGGCCGGCGCCGTGGCGCTGTTGTCGCTGATCCTGATCATTTTGCTGCTGGCCATGGTGATCAGTCTGGCCCGCGGCCGCAAGAAAGCGGTAGCGCCGGTTGTCGTGCCAGCCGTACCTGCACCTGCGCCTGAACCCCGAGTCATCGAGAAAATCGTCGAAGTCGAAAAAATCGTCCATGCCCCGGCGCCGGAACCGGTGATATTGAAAGAAGCAACGCCTGATGCCGCCCTGCAATTGCTGGGACTGCTGCAAAAAGAGGCGCGTTTTATCGATTTCATCAAGGAAGATATTTCCGCCTATGGCGATGCCGATGTGGGCATTGCCGCGCGCGTCGTACACGAAGGCTGCAACCGGGCTATCAACGAGCACTTCAGCCTGGCGTCCGTACGCAGCGAGCAGGAAGGTTCGAAACTGACCCTGCCGCAAGGCTTCGATGCCGCCAGTGTGCGCTTGACCGGCAATATTGTCGGCGCGGCGCCGTTTACCGGCACACTGGTCCATAAAGGCTGGAAGGTGACGGACGTCCGCCTGCCGAAACTGACTCAGGGCCATAATGCCCATATCGTTGCACCTGCGGAGGTCGAGCTATGAAAGGGCTGTTCAGTCATATAAAGCCGGATGCGTTGAAAAAAAAGGATGAGAAACCCGACACTTCCGCTCCTGCGCCAGAGCCGGAAAATGTCGCTCCTGCCGCTGCGGATTCAGAGCCTGTAGTGAACACAATGCCGGAAACTGAAAAGGTTGAAGCTGTAGATCAGCAGGCTGGCGATACTTCGCCAGCGGGTGAGAACCTGCAAGCAAGGGATGAGCCGCAAGAAAGTGATGAGGTTGCTGAAATGACCGCTCACGACGGGCCAAGGTTTTCCGTCGGCATCGACTTGGGCACGACGCATTGCGTGCTGTCCTATGCCGATCTCACCAAAATAGAGGACGAATTTCATCAGCAGGTCATGGCCATCCCCCAATTGACCTCGCCCGGTGAGGTTGAGGAAAAAGAGCAGTTGCCGTCGTTTCTGTATCAGGCGCACGAAGCCGAACTGGCGGAGGGTTCGACTTCGCTGCCATGGGCGCCCAAGCCGGATTACCTGGTCGGTGAAATCGCCCGTAACCTGGGCAGCAAAACGCCGATCCGCCTGGTCTCCAGCGCCAAAAGCTGGCTGTGCCATGCCGGCGTCGACTGCAAATCGCCCATCCTGCCGGCCGAGGCGCCCGATGAAATCGAGCGTGTCTCGCCTTTCGAGGCCACGACGGCTTATCTGCAGCACATGCGCGATGCCTGGGAAAGTCTGCATCCCCATGCGCCGCTGGATGAACAGGATCTGGTCATTACCGTGCCGGCCTCGTTTGATCCGGCGGCGCGCGAGCTGACCGTCGAAGCGGCCCGGTCCGTGGGCCTGAATCAGGCGATTCTGCTGGAAGAGCCGCAGGCGGCTTTATACAGCTGGATCGAGAAAAGCCATGGCGACTGGCGTAATTACGCCACTTGCGGCGATATCATCCTGGTCATCGATATCGGCGGCGGCACGACCGACTTGTCATTGATCGCCGTTACCGAACAGGACGGCAATCTGGAGCTGACCCGTGTCGCGGTCGGCGACCATATCCTGCTCGGCGGCGACAACATGGACCTGGCGCTGGCCTATACGGTCAAAGCCAAGCTGGAAAAGGACGGCAAGCGCCTTGAGCCCTGGCAGATACAGGCGTTGACGCACGGCTGCCGCGATGCGAAGGAAAAAATCTTCAACAATGCCGAGATCGATACGATTCCGCTCGTGGTCGCGAGCCGCGGCTCGTCGCTGATCGGCGGCACGCTGCGTACCGAGCTGACGCGCGAAGAAGTCAACCGCGTATTGGTCGAAGGCTTCATGCCCAAGGTTGCAGCCGGCGACCGGCCCATTACCCGCACGCGTACCGGTTTAAGGACTGCGGGCCTGCCTTATGCGCAGGATGCGGGCATTACGCGGCATCTGGCCGCGTTCCTGGCCAAACAGCAAGGCGCGGCAGAGGATTTGAAAGACGTCAATCTGCCCGAGCATGCCTCATTCCTGCACCCGACGGCCGTGCTGTTCAATGGCGGCGTGCTGAAAGCGCAGGTGCTTGCCGACCGGTTGATGGAAGTCCTGAATTCCTGGCTGAAGGCCGAGCAGGCGCCCGAAGCCAGACTATTGCCGGGCGTTGATCTGGATCTGGCCGTCGCGCGCGGCGCCGCTTACTATGGCTACGTGCGCAAAGGCAAAGGCGTGCGCATCAAAGGCGGTACGGCCGCGTCCTACTATGTGGGCGTCGAAAGCGCCATGCCGGCCGTACCGGGTATGGCGCCGGAAATCGAGGCCCTTTGCATCGCGCCGTTCGGCATGGAAGAGGGCACTCAAGAGGAACTGCCCCATGATGAATTCGGTCTCGTTATCGGCGAGCCGGTGCGTTTCCGATTCTTCGCGTCCAATACGCGCCGCGATGACCAAGTAGGCACGCGTCTTGATTATTGGGCGCCTGACGAGCTTGAAGAGTTGGATGAAATCGAGGTTACGCTGCCGGAAGAAGGCCGCCGGCCCGGTGAAATCGTACCGGTGCATCTGTGCGCCGCCGTGACCGAAGTCGGTACGCTGGAATTGCAGGCCGTATCGCAAAAAGACAATGGCCGCTGGAAGATCGAGTTTGATGTCAGGGCCGGGGAAGAATAGCAGGTTCCACGGACAACAGGGCGGCCGGTTGGCCGCCCTGATGATATCGGCTGAATCCGGCAAATATCATCTCCAGGACTTACGCAGTTTGCCTGTTCAACCGCCGAAACAAGTGGTTTTAAAACTTGTGGGGGCGACTTCGCCTAGAGCGCCTACTGTTGGTAGTCGCCTTTTATCTGAATGGGCGACTGAAGTCGCCCCCACAGGCTTGCGTAAGTCCTGATCCCAATGACTCATGGAAGAGGCTGATTTAAATAGCCTGGATCAATTGGACTCTTGAAATCATATAACACCGTGCAAAATCAATCCGCCAAGTATTTAGTCGGCATCGACCTGGGCACAACGCATACCGTTGTCGCCTTTGCCAGAGCCGATAAACCCAATTCCGAAATCGAAATTTTTCAGGTCGAGCAGCTGGTCGCTCCCGGCCAGGTTGCGGCGCGGCCTTTGCTGCCGTCCGTGCGTTATCATCCGGCTGCCGGCGAGTTGTCCGGGGCCGATGTTGCTTTTTCGCCGGCCGGCGAGACGGCCGTGATCGGCGAGGCCGCGCGCCTGTTGGGCGCCAAGACCAAAGGCCGGTTCGTGACCAGCGCCAAGAGCTGGCTGTCGCATCCGTCGGTCGATCACGGCGCCGAAATCCTGCCCTGGGGCAGCAGCGACGACATCGACAAGGTGTCGCCGATCGACGCCAGCGCCAGTTATCTGGCGCACATCCGTACGGTCTGGGGGCACCGGTTTCCCGATGCGCCGCTGGATAAGCAGGATATCGTCATTACCGTGCCGGCCTCATTCGATGAAGCGGCGCGCTCGTTGACGCTGGAAGCGGCCAGAATCGCAGGATTTCCCAATGTCCGCCTGCTCGAAGAGCCGCAGGCAGTGTGCTACGACTGGCTGAGACGCCATGCCGGCACGATCGGGCAAGCGCTGGCCGATGTCCATCTGCTGCTGGTCTGCGATGTCGGCGGCGGCACGACCGACCTGACGCTGATCAAGGTCGAACACGGCGAACAGGAGCCAAAATTGACCCGTATCGGCGTCGGCGAGCATTTGATGCTGGGCGGCGATAATATCGACCTGGCCTTGGCGCATCTGGCCGAGAGCCGGCTGGTCAGCGACGACAGGCGCCTGTCGGCGGCCGATCTGTCGCAGCTGATCGAGCAATGCCGTATCGCCAAAGAGCGGCTGCTGGCCGAGGATGCGCCGGAGCGGGTCAATGTCACCTTGCTGGGCGGCGGCTCCAAACTGATCGGCAGCTCGCGTTCCGTTTCACTGAACCGGGATGAGGTCAGGGCCATCGCCCTGGACGGATTCTTCCCGCTGTCGGGGCTGGATGAATTGCCGGACAGAAAGCGCAGCGGCGTGGTGGAGTTTGGTCTGCCTTATGCGGCCGAGCCGGCGGTCAGCAAGCATATCGCTGCGTTTTTGAAACTGCACCGAGAAGCCTGCCGCGAAGCTCTGAAAGGCGAGGGCGTCGTACCCGATGCGTTGCTGCTCAACGGCGGCGTGTTCCGCAGCCGGCCGCTCACGCAGCGCACGATCGGGCTGATCAATTCATGGGCCTCCAAGCCGCCGGTGCTGCTGGAAAACAAGCATCCTGAATTGTCTGTGGCTTTGGGCGCGGTCAGTTACGCCATCGCCCGCCGCGAAAAGAAGCTGAAAATCGGGGGCGGCGCGGCGCGCAGTTATTTTCTGCTGGTCGATACCGACAAAGCCGTGCAGCAGGGCGTCTGCATCCTGCCGCGCGGCAGCGAAGAGGGCGACGAGGTGATCCTGAAAGATCGGCAATTCGCCTTGCGTCTGGGGCAGCCCGTGCGCTTCCATCTGGCCTCGCTGTCGGGCGATGCGCCGTTCAAGCCCGGCGATCTGGCCGACATTACCGACCAGTTCCATTCGCTGCCGCCTCTGGCCGTGGCCTTCGGGGCTGACGAGGAGCAGGGCAACCGCGAAGTCATCGTGCAACTGGCCGTGACCCAGACCGAAATCGGCACGCTGAAAATTCAGTGCGTGTCCGTGGCCGACAGCACGCAGCGCTGGGATGTGGAATTCCAGATCAGAAAGAAAGGCATGGCGGGATTGCAAACCGATGCGGCCCTGCCGGCCCAGTTTAATGCCGCAGTCGAAAAGATACAGACGGTCTTCGGTTCAAAGTCCAGGCAGGTCGATCCCAAAGCGGTCAAGAATCTGCGCGCCGACCTGGAAAAGCTGCTGGGCAGCTCGCGCAATGAATGGGAAACGCCGTTGCTTCGGGCCATGTTCGCGGCGCTGCTGGATGGCCTGAAGTATCGCCGTCGTTCCGATAACCATGAAAGGGTCTGGCTCAGCCTGACCGGCTTCTGTCTGCGTCCGGGATTTGGCTATCCGCTCGACGACTGGCGCGTGGAACAACTCTGGAAAACCTATCCGCAGGGTATTCAGTTTGTCAACGAAGCCCAGAACTGGAGCGAATGGTGGACGTTGTGGCGCCGTATTGCCGGCGGCCTCAGCAGCGAGGCGCAGGAGCAGATATTCAACGATATAGCCAAGTATATCGATCCCACTGCCGCCAGACAGCCCGCTGTTGTCAAACAGCTGAAGACGCGCAGCTATGATGACATCGTGCGTCTGGCGGCAGTGCTGGAGCGCCTGCCGGTCGACAAGAAGATACAACTGGGCGAATGGCTGCTGAAGCGCTTGCAGAAAGCCGGTGAGTCCAGCCAGACCTGGTGGGCCGTCGGACGTATCGGGGCGCGCATGCCGTTTCATGGCAGCAGCCATAATGTGATCCCCGCCGATACGGTCTGCCTATGGCTGAAACAGATGATGTCGGAAGACTGGAAGAAAAATCCTCAGGCCGGTTTTGCCGCAACGCTGATCGCGCGCATGAGCGGCGATCGCGCTCGCGACATCGACGAGGCCGTGCGCAGGCAAATCATCGACAAATTGAGGCTGAGCAAGGCACCTTCATCCTGGGTAGACATGGTCGAGCAGATACGCGAGCTCGATGAAAAAGAGGAGAAACAAATTTTTGGCGAGGCACTGCCGCCGGGGCTAAAATTAATCAATAATAATTAAAACCTAGCGAACTAAAGATGAAATCAGTCGGCATTGTCATGGTGGTAGGATTTATCCTGCTTTATTTCGTAAATGCGGCCTTTAAGGTGGATATATGGCACCAGGAGATTCTGATCCACAGTGCCATCCGATTCTTTACCGGCTTTATCGCTATCGGAATCTGGTTTTTTTTAAAGCATAAAATCAGATTCATGAACGTGTTATATGTCATTCTAGCCGTGGCATTCGCCGATGATATCTGGGATTATTTCAGAAATATCAACAGCTTTCAGTTCGAAGCCGAGCTGCATGGCGCTTATATGCTGCTATGGGGCGCTCTGGCGGGCTATGTGTTCGCGAGGCATTTAAAGAACAAGAGAGATAAACGGTGGGAGCTCTAGTCTGGATATTTCATAAAACCACAGCGAACACGAAGAAAAGCAAGCCGTTGTCATTCTCTTCACTGATCACTTCATGAATTCATCTGAAAATATTGGCAAGCATCTGAATTGAAAAACCTTCGTGTACTCGATTGCTGTTCCAGACGCAATTCTACCTTCTGCGTCCATGCAGTCGTTCGTGGTGAAATATTCAGATTAATGACTACATCATCAATCGTTTTCTTAAGCAGCGCTCTTAAATCAGGTATCGAAATGTGTGTCTGAGGCAATTCACTGCACATCAACTCTTCTTCGACCCTTTCTGGCCCGGTTTCTGTGTATTTGCACAAAGGCAGCGGAACCTCAGGCTTGAATCAGGGTCTAACAGGCTTTTGTTCAGCGCACTCATGCTCCGGCCCCGGAACATGATTAGCGCCCGCTTTGAGGTACTTTCATGTCAGATTTGTCGAAATCCAGCGATGCGGCTCCGGCTGCAACGCGTCTTAGGCTCGCCATCAGGAAGGCTCCCGGCCGGCTGCAGGACTGGTTTGTAATCCAATCGGCGGCCGTCAAGCTGACGGTGCTGGCCGTTGCCCTCCTGATCCCCGTCACCGGCATCTATTCGTTCACGCTCATCCAGAAACAGGCCGTCGTGGCCGAGCAGGTCAAGAGCATGACGACGGACGAGGCGGCGTGGACGCTCAACGACAAACTGCCCGTAGTGTTCGGTACCGGTTCGGTATTGAGTTTTTTGGAAGCGAACCCGGTCGAGCGCATCACCGTGGTTTACGAACCACTGCTGTGGAACGTATCGGAGCGCATCATCCTGGTTGAATCGCAGGGCAAACTGCATGCGTATTACCCCAGCGACATGGAGGCCAAGATTTTCGCCGACAAGGCCGTCACTGCGCCGTGGGGCGGCAAGCTTGCCTTCATACCGCGCGCAGAGCTCAATCCCGGCAGCCTTGAATTGTTCGAGCTTCTGGACCAGCGCTTTGCCAGCGCCCGCCCGCAGTCCGAGAACGACGACTTGAAGGCAGGCGTCAGCGGTGTAGTGTCGGTCCTACTGACACTCGGCGTGCTGGGCTTCCTGTACTTCCAGCTCAAGAGCCAGCACAAATCGCTCAAATTCATCGAGCCGGCCCAGGTGGACGGTTCCATCGACGATCTGGTGGGCATGGATGACATCAAGGCCGAGGTGGCGCAGATCAAGGATCAGTATGAACGCCGCGCGGAATATGCCGAGTACGGTATATTCAAGCCCTTCAATGTAATGTTCAGCGGCCCGGCCGGTACCGGCAAGACCAAGCTGGCCAGCTATCTGGCCAAGGAACTGCAGTTGCCCATCCTGTTCCACTCCGCAGCCAACCTGGAAACGGGGTTCGTATCCGGCGGCTCGAATACACTTAGCCGCATCGTGGCCATGGCCAAACGGCGCAAGCGCTGCATCGTCTTTCTGGACGAGGCGCAGGATCTGTTCATGAAACGCGGCGGCCGCCGCAAGTTTGACGACGACACCGCGAATACGTTTCTGTCCGTGCTGGATGGCGTGCGCAGCAAGAATGAAGCGGAGATTATCTGGATCGTAGCCAGCAACTTCAATAGCGAAACCATGGAGATGGACGAGGCCATGCTGCGTCGCTTTCAGATGAAGGTGGACTTCCGCATGCCCAACCGGGCGGAACGGCTGGCTATCTTCGATCACTACCTGGGGCAGCGGGTCGACAAGGTGCTGCCCGACCTGGACCTGCGCCATCTGGTGGAAGTGACCGAAGGCCGCAGCCCGGCCGATCTGGAAACCATCGTCAACCAGGCGGGCATCACGGCCGTGAAGACGGGCTGCATGATCGGCGCCGACACCCTGATGCAGGCCGCCGAGCGTGTGCTGGTGGGCAACGTCAACACCAACACCACGAAAGAACGCGAGCGCGACCGCCGCATCATTGCCGTGCACGAATGGGGCCACTTTCTGGTGGACCTCGAGCGCGAACGCCAGCTGACCAGCGACAACTGGGAGCAGATCCTGGCCGACATGAAAACCATCAAGATTTCGCTCAAGGCCAACCCGCGCACCAACGCCTTGGGCTTTGTCTTTCACAAGCAGGGGACCAACCTGCTCAAGACCAAGGGCGATATCGAACACGATGTGCGCGTGCTGCTGGGAGGGATGGCCAATGAGGAACTGTTCTTCGGCGAAGATGGCACGACCAACGGCGCGCATAACGACATCACCCGCGTGACGCAGTTGCTGCACCACGCCGTGGGCGAGATGGGCATGTACCGCAAGACCCGCCTGAACTTCGGCGCGCTCTCCCGCGAGAGCCGCGAAGTGGACGAGGAAACGCGCAGCATCATGGAAGCGCAGAGCGAGCGCATGTACGGCGAAACCAAGGCCGTGCTGGCTAAGCTCAAGCCGCTGACCGAGCATCTGGTCGGCAAGCTCCTGGCAGCCAATGAAATGAGCCTGAGCGAGGCGCTGTTCGAGGTCCGCAACTTCGAGGCGGCCTGTAATGTGCAGGAATTTCAGAGTGAGGCTGAGATCGAAACAGTTTGACGCTTGCAGCATCACATAAAAATGCGCTCAAGGCGGAAGCTATTGCGTACAGCGACGGCAGGCGCTTGCGCCGGGTTTCGATAATCATGGCCTAAAAATTAATATTCACAGGACTTACGCAGTTTGCCTGTTCCACCGTCGAAACAAGCGGTTCTAAAACCTGTGGGGCGACTTCAGTCGCCACTTGGGCCTGAAATGGGCGACTACCAACAGTAGGCGCTCTAGGCGAAGTCGCCCCCACAGGTTTGCGTAAGTCCTGTATTCATATAAATTATTGAAGTAAATCAATCATAAAAAAATAATGACTTCTAGAAATAATCTGATAACTCGTGAAGGAAGAACTCAGTTGGAAAACGAGCTGGATTATCTTTGGCGGATAGAGCGCAGAGCGGTAACGCAATCGGTCACAGAAGCTGCTGCACATGGCGATCGTTCAGAAAATGCCGAGTACAAGGAAGGGAAGCGGCGGTTAAGAGAAATAGATCGTCGAATCCGTTTTCTTACCAAGCGATTGGACGTTTTAAAAGTTGTTGATTACTCACCGCAGCAAGAAGGTAAAGTATTTTTTGGAGCCTGGGTGGAGCTTGAAAATGAGGCGGGGGAAATCGTTCATTATCGAATAGTTGGCTCAGATGAATTTGATCCACACAAAAAGGCGATTAGCATAAATTCGCCTATGGCCAGAGCCCTTATTGGAAAATCAGTTGACGATGAGATAGTGGTTATTACCCCTGAGGGAAGAAGGGAGTGGATTATCAATGCAATTCAATATAAACCTTTTGACTGAGGCGGTTGGCAGGAAATAGCTTTATCAGGACTTACGCAGTTTGCCTGTTCAACGGCCGAAACAAGCGGCTTTAAAACCTGCGTGGGGGTGACTTCGCCTAGAGCGCCCCCACAGGCTTGCGTAAGTCCTGATTGGTTATCTAAAATCGAAAATAACCAGCCGCCAATTGGAAATTGGCGAGCGACTCCCGGGCCGGTTTTTTTCGATTCCAACACGCCCAGACTGGATGATCACAGTCCGGCGGCAGCCACCGGCTTCGGCTCAGGCGACAGGGCTTTAATTTCGCGGGAGATCCGCGAATAGAGCTCCGGAGTCCAGGCCGGGAGGCCTTCGATGTCAGCCTTCAGAGGGAAAATTCTAGGGTCATGCGGGGCAATCACAACTTTCACATTTTCGGCGCCCGTGTGTGCGGTCAGGACGAAAAGTTCCTCTATCGTTTCATCTTCCATGGCCAGGCAGCCGAGGGAATTGGCTTTGCCATGGATAAAAATATCCGACCCCGGATCGGAGCGTCCTTCCTGCCATGCATGGAAGAGGTCGAATTCGTTGGGGTAATTTAATTTCATCGACAAATGGAAATGACTGTTCGGATTCAGTCCCGCGATCCGGTAAACGCCCTCCGGCACTTGCATGTCGCCCTGGCGCAGCTTGGGGCCGGGCATGCCGCTGGCGGCGCGGATGCGATAATCACGGATGAGGCGGAACTCGCCGCTGTCCCTGGCCCAGAGCTCCAGCCTCATTTCCTGTTTCAAGGCGATGAAAGTCACTTCCCGGGGCGGATAGGCCACCTTCGCCTTGTCGAAATAGGGTTTGAGTTTGCTCGCTGCATAAGCGCCATAAGTTTGCAGAACATCCTGCACGGTCCGTTGGCCGGGCAGCTTGCTGAGCGGGATGTCATGAGTTTTCCTCGCAGCTTGAGTCTGCGGTTTGACGACTGTGGCGTTGGCCGTAGGAGAGGCAGGCTTGTGCCCGGAGCAGGCGTTGAGGAGTCCTGTCACGGCCAAGCCGACGATGATTTTGGCAGTTGATTTCATTATAGACGCTGGAAATGAAGTGGCGGCCAGCATAGTTTAGGTAACCCTTAACCTATCCGCAAGCTCAAGATTTGCCATCGAAGGAAAATGGTGCAGGATTTACGCATTTTGCCTGTGATTGAGGCGACCGCCAGCGTGATATGTAAGAATTCCTCATGGCTGATTTCAATCATAGGATTTTGGCTTTGTCGCTTATTTTTCCAGACAAATGCTCGATAAATCTATATGATAGCCACCTTTTAATTCACGAAAAAGGTTTTATCATGCAAGTAGCAGACAATATGGCTGTTTCTATTCACTACACTTTGACCAATGATGCCGGCGAGGAGTTGGACAGTTCAGTTGGGGATGAGCCGTTGGTTTACCTGCATGGCATGGGAAACATCATTTCCGGCCTGGAAAAAGCCTTGACGGGTAAATCGGCAGGGGACAAATTCAACGTCCACATCGAGCCGGCGGATGCTTATGGCGAACATGAAGACGATATGGTTCAGGTTCTCCCTCGGGCGATGTTCGAAGGCATAGACACGGTTGAAGTCGGCATGCAGTTTCATGCCGATGTCAGCTCAGGTCCGGGCATTGTCACAGTGGTCGATGTCGATGGCGATGACATTACCATCGACGGCAACCACCCGCTGGCCGGCGAAGCGTTGAATTTCGACGTTGAAGTCGTAGCGGTCAGGCCCGCAACACAGGACGAGCTCGCGCACGGCCATGTGCACGGCGCCGGTTGCCATCACTAATTTATTAGCGATACCGGTTCCGGCATCAGCGGAACCGGTTCGCCTAAAGCCAGTTTTTCTTCTTGAAGTAGCCGAGCAGAAAGACCGAGATGGCGATAAAGACGCCCCATAAGGCCGGGTAGGCCCACTTCCATTTCAATTCCGGCATATACTCGAAGTTCATGCCGTAGACGCCGGCGATGAAAGTCAATGGAATAAATATCGTGGCGAACACGGTCAGGACTTTCATGGTCTCGTTCATTTTGTTGCTGACGCTGGACAGGTAAATGTCCATCATGCCGGCGATCAGATCGCGGCAGGATTCCATGGCTTCGATGACGCGTATGGCATGGTCATAGACATCGCCGAAATAGCGCTTGGTGCGTTCCTGCAGCAAATCCGACTCGCTGCGCTGTATGCCGGCCAGCAATTCCCGCAGCGGCGAGACGCTTCTGCGTAAAAAAATCAATTCGCGCTTGATGATCTGTATGGTCGCCAGCGTTCTTGCCGAGGGCGATGACAGCAATTCATCCTCGACGGTTTCAATCAGCTCATCGAGCTTGTCCTGCAGGGTGAAATACTCATCGACGACGGTATCCATGATCACGTAAGCCAGGTAATCCGTGCCGAAATTGCGCAAGCGGCCTTTCTCATTGTTGAGCTGCGCCAGAATCGGATCGAATATATCGTCGGGTTTTTCCTTGAAAGAAAAAACGAATTTGTCGAGGACCAATAAGCTGACCTGTTCATAGGCTACGTCAAATACGTCGTCACTGAGGGACAGGGCTTTCAGGACGATGTACAGATAGTCCTCATAATCCTCGAATTTGGGCCGTTGATGGGTATTGAGGATATCTTCAAGCACCAGCCCATGAATACCGAAATGCCTGCCGATAGCCTCGATGGCTGAAACATCCGTCAGACCCTCGATATTGACCCAGGTTACCGTATCGGTATCTTTATACGGCAGAATGTCGTCGATCGATTTGACGCTGCGTTTTTCGAGCATGGATTTATTGTAATCCACGACCGTGATGCGGTTTTCAACCATGTGCACTTCGCCGACATGCACGAGCGAACCGGACGGCAGGCCGGATTTTTCAGACGAATAACTTAATGATTCAGGCATGATAAAAAATAATCAGGTGAGCAGTATTGCTGGTTTCAGCCGGCCAATACCGGGAACAAGCCTTTCAGGCCGCTGGCGATAAATTCAACGGCTAGCGCCGAAAGAATCAGTCCCATTAGCCGTATGAATATGTTGATGCCGGTTTGGCTGATATGCCGGACCAGCCAAGGAGTCGTCCTCAGCACGATCCATAAAATTATCATGACGGCAATGATATCCAGGCTCATGAACAAGTAATGATTGATGTCAGTGCCCCGGTGCGAATACAGGATGACCGTGCTGATGGCGCCAGGCCCTGCCAGCAGCGGCATCGATAAAGGCACCACAGCAATGGATTGTTTGGCTTCGCCTTCTTTGGCTTCCTTTTTGGTATGCACGGTTTCGCTGATTTTAGCTTGCAGCATGGAAAGCGCCATCAGCATCAGCAAAATGCCGCCGCTGACCCGGAATGAATTGAGGCTGATACCGAAAAATCGAAGCAGGCTTTCGCCCAGAAAGAGCGCCAGCAGCAGAATCGTCGTGACCGTTATCACGACGGTTTTTTCGATGGTTCTGAGTTCGGTTTCCTTCGTGTTGGCGGTTAGCGCGGCGATAATAGGAATCATGCCTATCGGATCGACCACGGCAAATAAGGCGACAAATATTTTTATATAATCCGTATATTCAAGCATAATGTTTTCCGGCAATCGGAGCGAATCGAAGGATTCGACAGGCTACAAGCATAACTCTAAACCGATAATAGATCTCCAGGCAAAGATAAATAATGACTGATTTATCGACACAGTTACCGATGCTGGGCTGGCGCGAATGGGTGGCGCTGCCAGAGCTGAATATCGGACAGATCAAGGCTAAAATCGACACCGGCGCCCGCTCGTCGGCCCTGCATGCTTTCACTATAGACCCTTATCGAAAAGGCGGGCAGCGCTGGGTCATGTTCGCCCTTCATCCCAGCCAGCTCAGGACCGACGTGGTGGTTGAATGTCACGCGCCGGTCAAAGATCGCCGCCTGGTTTCGGATTCGGGCGGGCATAAGCAGCTGCGCTACGTCATAGAGACCGAGCTTGTGCTGGGGCGTTCGCTGATCAGGGCCGAAATGACGCTGACCAATCGCGACAGTATGCGCTTTCGCATGCTGCTCGGGCGTACCGCGATGAACAGGCGCTTTGTTATCGACCCCAGTTCATCCTATCTGCAAGGAAAGCCGGAAGTCTGCCGGGATGATCGCTTGCTGGAACTCGCTGATAAGTGACCGGTATGGCGATAGCGACACAGGGAGGTTTTTGGCGATGACCTTATTGTGACAGTCCGGCGGCCGCATTCAAGATGATGCGGGCCCGCTGCACCAAACTGTGCAGCAGTTGCCGGCTGCGAACTATGGCTTCCAGTGTCGATTGTTGGCCTGCTGTCAAAATGAGGGGTATTTTTAATGAGTTGATCAAAATCATTATAAATTTTATCCAGTCGGTCATTATGACGATTCATACCCTGTCGTTCAGGCTTCTTTAAATTCAGGAGGCGTTATGTCAGTAGGAACAATTTGTAATCGTGAAGTGGTCATCACCGAAAAGGAGTCCTCTGTCTCGGAGGCCGCAAAGCTTATGCGCGAGTATCATGTCGGTAATGTGATCGTCGCCGAAAACCGTAATGGCTTGAATTATCCGATAGGCATGGTAACCGACAGGGATATCGTGATTAAGCTCATCGCCAAGGATATCGATATCGATGCCGTTGATGTCGGCATCATTATGGCTGAAGATCTTGTCGTGGCCAGAGAGAGTGACGATCTGATCGACACTGTCAAAAAAATGTGCAGCAAAGGCATTCGGCGTCTGCCTGTGGTTGATGCGGGAGGCGCGCTGATCGGTATTTTGGCCATGGACGATCTTATCGATCTGTTTGCCGAGCAATTAAGGGATCTGGCTGGCTTGATCAGAAAAGAATTGCTGTATGAAAAAAATCTCAGATCATAACTATTATTTTCGTGTCAGGCGTTTTTGCAGCCAGTCATCGATAACGGACAGGATACGCTCGCGCAACGGCGGGGACGAAAAAAGCTGCTCGTGGTGGCTGATGCCGGCTAGCAGGACGAGCCGGTTGTCAGGATGATTCGATCGTGCAGCGGCTGCGAAATCAATGCTCCCCCAGGCCGGCGTGATGGGATCGTTTTCGGAATAAATAAGCAGATAAGGGGCGTCGAATCGATCCATTTGGCGCCTGAACCGGATAATTTCCTTTTCAATCGCCAGCACATAGCGCAGCACGGACTGCCGCATCATGTATTTATCCTTTCCCAGTTTTTGTTTTTCCTCTTCGGAATCAGTCAGATAATCTTTTACCCAATCCGGCGAGGTCGGTGAAAACAGGCTGCGCATGCCCGGCAGTGAAAATAATTCAATCACGCCGTCTTGCAGCGGCACGCTGATCAAGGCCAGCAGCTGGTTGAACAGCATGACAGGCAGCGCCTCATCCTGCGGATTCAGAAAATGTTCATGCGTATGAAAAGTAAACCGGACTATCGGGTTTTGGAACCAGCCGCGCCAGCCGGGCACTTCGGTCACAGAAAAGGCCGGGGCACTGAACACAACGCCTTTCACCCGTTCCGTTAATGCCTTATCTTCAGTTTGCAGCAAATAGGAGGCGGCGACCAACGAACCCAGGCTGTGGGACAAAATAAATATAGGCAGCGGTTTATCGCCAGGGATGGCGTGTATGCCGCAGGCCAGTCGGGAACTGGCGCGGCGATCGCCAGGGATGGCGTGTATGCCGCAGGCCAGTCGGGAACTGGCGCGGCGATCACCAGGGACGGCGTGTATGCCGCAAGCCAGTCGGGAACTGGCGCGGCGATCGCCAGGGATGGCGTGTATGCCGCAGGCCAGTCGGGAACTGGCGCGGCGATCACCAAGGGCGGCGTGGCTACTGCATTGCTCGGCCAGATAATGCAGCGCAGACGCCAGATCGTCGCGCATGGGTTGCAGGTCCCGGAATTGGGCCTGCTCGAGATAAGCATGGCTGGCATCATAAGCCGCCGCACCGGCAGTGATGCTTTCATGGGCTTTTGATAATACCGGATTGCTCAGCCCGTGAGCCGTCAGGTCCAGGCCAGCTACTATAAAACGGTCGGCGAAGTGTTCGGCTATATGCCCATAGCGGCCGATATGTTCATTCATGCCATGCACGATCAGCAGGCAGCCTTGAGCGGCATCCGGCGCGGTCGGCCTCAGGATCTGCATGCTCCGCCAGACATCACTTCCCTCTGCCTTCAGGTAGACTGGCCGCCCCCAGAAAGGATAAGGCGCTGTGACTGTCTGCTGACGCGAGCAGGCACTGCACAACAGGCATATTGTGAAACAGAAAAGCACCGGCTTATTCATGCCTGTAGGCTGGTTGGCGCTTTAGCGGAAACCCGGCATGGGCGGCCGAAATACTGGGTTTAGCAACCAGCCTACAGCGGTTGTAGCCGCCTTAAGAATGTATCTGCGCATCCGTTTATTGACGCTGGTAAGTGCCGATCAATTCCGTCTGGCCGATGATGTGACCGGCCATCGCCTTCTCAAGCTGGGCTTTATCAGGCCAATGCATATCCGGCAGTTCTATATCCAAGGCGTACAGCTTATGAAAATAACGGTGCCGGCCTTTGGGCGGGCAAGGTCCGCCGTAACCGGTGCGTTTCCAGTCGTTCTTGCCTTGCAGCGTGCCGGTCGGCAAGGCGCTTGGAGCGACACCTTGCGGTAATCCGGAAGCTGCCGGCGGGATGTTGTAAAGCACCCAGTGAACCCAGGTCATTTTAGGAGCAGCCGGGTCGGGCGCATCGGGGTCGTCGACGATTAATGCCAGCGATTTGGCGTTTTGCGGAATGTCCGACCAGGTCAGTGCCGGTGAAACATCAGCGCCATCGCACGTATATTGCTTGGGGATTTCGCCCTGGTGGTTAAAATCGGGAGACTTCAACGTCATGGTCATGGACTGTCCTCCTTCAGCCGGAAAGGCCGGAATGGTATAAAAACAGCAAGCCAAAAAAATCGAGCTTATAGAGACGGCTCTATTGATCGCCTTCATGGGTCACCTCGTTTTCTGTTGATGGCATAGTATCGGCGGCGCTGTTCAAGTGCCGCCATGAGACGAATCAATAAACCCGCCATTTCAGGTTGGCGGCAACTCTAGGAAGATCTGGTACTCTTAAGGTCATCTACAAATTTTTTGCCATACTAAAACGGCAGAGGTATAGCATGAATAATGAGTCAGACGAAAAGCGTCATGAGCCAACCAGGGAAGGAGATGCCCTTCATCCGCCGCTGATCCAGGCATTACGCAAGGCCGATGCCTATCCGCATGCGGTTGCCTCGATCAGGCTGATTGAAACGCATATTTCCTGGTTATTGCTGACAGGAGACTATGTGTACAAAGTCAAAAAACCGGTTGATTTCGGCTTTCTGGATTTTTCAACACTGGAGCGGCGGCGATTTTGCTGTGAGGAGGAGATAAGGCTTAATCGCCGCCTGGCGCCGGAACTTTATCTCGATGTCGTGCCCATAACGGGAACGCCGGAGCATCCGCAGCTGGCCGGTACAGGCCAGGCCTTCGAATATGCCGTCAGGATGGTGCAGTTTCCTGCCGGGCAACTGCTGAGCGAGCGGGCTGCGGACGGGAGGCTTAAGGCCGATGAGATCGATCAGACAGCCAGGCTGATTGCCGAGTTTCATGAATCCGTTGAACGGGCAGATGAAGACTCCGCTTATGGCGACAGTGAGGTGATTCAAAAATGGTTTCTGGAGAACCTCGACACGGTCAAGCCGTTGCTGACCGATGAGCGACAATTGCGCCAGCTTGAATTGATCCTGGAATGGGGCGATGCGCAATGGCGCTGCAAGGCCGGCCTGATGCAAGTGCGCAAGCGGCAGGGTTATGTGCGCGAATGCCACGGCGATCTGCACCTGAACAATATTACCCTGATCGACGGCAAGGTCACGCCGTTCGATTGCATCGAGTTCAATCCGACACTGCGCTGGATCGACGTCATGAGCGAGATAGCCTTTTTGTTCATTGATCTGCTGCATGCCGGGCATGAACGTCTGGCTTATCGTTTTCTCAATCATTACCTGCATTACACGGGTGATTATTCCGGCTTGGCGTTGTTGCGTTACTATCTGGTTTACCGCGCCATGGTGCGCGCTAAAGTGACGATGCTGCGGATGGCGCAACAGCGCAATGATGAGGCCGTTTGCCTGCAGGCACGCGCCGAGTATGCCGTTTACGCGGATCTGGCCGAGCGCTTTACTAAAGAGGGCAAGGCCGCATTGATCATTACCCATGGCTATTCCGGATCGGGAAAGTCCACGCTGGCCAGCCAGCTGGTCGAGCGGCTGGGCGCGATACAGATTCGTTCCGATATCGAGCGCAAGAGGCTGTTCGGTTACCGGATGCTGGAGGCGACTGACAGCGGCGTCGATCAGGGCCTTTATACGCAAGAGGCGGGGCGCCGGACTTTCCAGCGTCTGTCCGAACTGGCTAAAGCCGTGATCGAAGCGGGCTTTACGGTGATTGTCGATGCGACCTTTATCCAAGCTTCACTGCGTGAGCAATTTCGAAATCTGGCAAGTGATTGCGGCGTACCATTTCTGATTATTGATTTTAAAGCCTCCGAGCAGGAATTATACAGGCGCATAGAACAGCGGCGGCAATTGATGAATGACGCGTCCGAAGCGACTTTGGACGTGCTGAAAAAGCAGCTTGTGTCGGCGCAGCCGCTGTCTGCCGATGAACTGAATTGCACGATAACCGTGGATACCGAGATGAACAATGCGCTGGATCAGTTATTAGATGAGCTAAGTAACGTTCTGCCGCCTTGATGGCGGCAGAGCTTACATCGGGTTGGGCGATAGGTATCCTTTTTAAGCATCTCATCCCCAAAATCATCATAGGTCTAATGGTTTATTGGATGTAGAATAAAGCTAATAACTATTATAAAAATGCGTCGTTATTTATGACAACCCAACCCCCATTTGTGAATTCAAGTTTCTTTCGAGACGGTTTCAAGCGTTTTCTGCCCAATTCTCAAGCAATTGCGTTGGCAGTTATTTTAATCGTCGGCTTTGTGCTGATTTATTCATTATCCGGTTTGTTGATGCCGGTTTTCGCTTCCATTGTATTGGCCTACTTGCTTGAAGGACTGGTCAGTAAGGCTGAGAGTATACATGTGCCGCGGCTGCCGGCGGTCTATCTGGTGTTTTCCGGATTCATGGCATGTTTGGGATTTTTGCTGTTCTATTTGATGCCGATAGTGTCACAGCAGGCCGTAGAGCTTGTTCAGCATATTCCACTGATCATCAACCAGGTGCAGGATGGCATCATGCGCCTGCCCGAAAGGTATCCGCAATTCATTTCGGAACATAGAGTCAGGGAAATGATGCTTGTCGTTCAGCGGGAACTGTTGACGTATGGTCAGAATATGCTGTCGATGTCGGCCGCGTCTGTGATGAGTCTGGTCAGCGCCATGGTTTATCTGTTTCTGGTGCCGCTAATGGTTTTTTTCTTTTTAAAGGATAAAAAAGTGCTGGTGGACTGGCTGTTGCAGTTCATGCCCAGGGATCGGCATTTAACCGAGAGCGTATGGCAGGAGGTCGACATACAGATAGGCAATTATATACGCGGAAAATTTGCCGAGGTTTTTATTCTGTGGTCGGCCAGTTATGTTACGTTTTCTACGATGGGCCTGAATTACGCCATGTTGCTGGCTGTGCTGATGGGCTTGTCGGTCATTATTCCGTATGTAGGCGCCACGCTGGTGACTTTTCCGGTTTTGGGCGTGGCTTACTTTCAATGGGGACTGGCTGGCGATGACTTTATGTATGTCGTGGTAGCCTATTCAGTCATTCAGGCATTGGATGGCGTGTTTCTTGTGCCGTTCTTATTTTCCGAAGCGGTTAATTTACATCCGATAGCGATTATCGTGGCGATCCTGTTTTTTGGCGGCTTATGGGGGTTTTGGGGCGTATTTTTCGCAATTCCGCTGGCCACAGTCGTTAAAGCCGTGCTGACGGCCTGGCCGCGCCTTGGCGATAACAGCGACAATAACGTTTACTAAAATTCAGGACTAAGGCGATTTTATTCATTCGCCTTGATCCCTTCTGCCGGCTTTACAATATATCCGATGCGTAATCGGCCAGGCGCGAGCGTTCGCCCCGGCGCAGGGTGATGTGCGCACCATGCGGCCAGGTTTTGAAGCGGTCCACCACATAGGTTAATCCGGATGTGGTCGCGGTTAAGTAGGGCGTATCTATTTGTCCCAGATTGCCGACACAGACAATTTTTGTGCCGGGGCCTGCGCGCGTTATAAGGGTTTTCATCTGCTTGGAGGTCAGGTTCTGCGCCTCGTCTATAATCAGGAAGCGGTTCAGGAATGTTCGGCCGCGCATGAAGTTTAGCGATCTGATCTTGACCCGGTTCATGATCATATTCGTGGATGCGCCTTGTTCCCATTCGGTTTGCCCGGAGCGGCTACCGAGCAGTTCAAGGTTGTCGATCAATGCCCCCATCCATGGAGCCATTTTTTCTTCTTCGGTGCCGGGCAGGAAGCCGATATCTTCGCCGACCGGAATGGTTTCGCGCGTCATGACGATTTCATGATAGGCTTTGTGCTCTATGGTCATGGTCAGGCCCGCGGCCAAAGCCAGTAAGGTTTTGCCGGTGCCTGCCGTGCCCAACAAGGTGACAAAATCGATGTCCGGGTCCAGCAGCACATTAAGGGCGAAGTTCTGTTCGCGGTTTCTTGCCGTAATGCCCCAGACATTATTGTGTTTGGAGCGATAGTCCCTCGCCAGTTCCAATACGGCCACCTGGCCTTCCACGGATCTGACGATGGCTTCAAAATTGGATTCATCTTCTATATATAAGTACTGATTGGGATACCATTCGGCGACCAGCGGATTTTCCAGTTTATAAAAAGTGCGATCTTTTTCCTGCCAGGATTCCATTTTCGTGCCGTGCTTTTCCCAGAAGTTGCTGTCCAGCGCTTTGACGCCGCTGTATAACAGGTCGATGTCTTCCAGTGTTTGGTCGTTATGGTAATCCTCGGCGGGCAATTCCAAAGTCGCTGCCTTGATGCGCATATTGATGTCTTTGGAGACCAGAATGACTTTGGTGTCGGGCAATTCTCTTTTGAGCGCCAAAACAATACGCAGGATAGAGTTATCGGCGATATTGCCGGGCATGCTTTCCGGCAACAGTGCCGTCATGGCGCTGGTTTGGAAATACAAGCGTCCTTGACTTTCAACGCCTTCCGCCAAGCCATGTTCTATGCGCGATAAGGGCAGGCCGTCATTGATGGTTTGCGGGCTGGCATCGCGGATCAGTTCATCCAGGAAGCGGCTGACCTGTCTGACGTTGCGGGCAACTTCGGTCAGGCCTTTTTTGGAATGATCCAGTTCTTCCAGTACGATCATCGGGATGAAAATGTCGTGCTCCTGGAAGCGAAAGATGGCGGTCGGATCGTGCATCAGCACATTGGTATCTAAAACGAATAACTTTTTGTCCGGCGATGTTTGAATGTTCATTGCTGATTTCCTGTGAGTTCCATCAATGCTTGCAACACTTCTTCTATGTGTGTTTTGACTTTTACTTTGCGCCATTCACGGGCAAGCAGTCCTTGCGGATCGATAAGGAAAGTGCTGCGTTCGATGCCGCGGACCTCCTTGCCGTAAAGGGTTTTCATTTTTATGACATCAAACAATCGGCAAAGTGCTTCATCTTGATCCGATAGCAGGTCAAAAGGGAATGCCTGCTTGCATTTAAACCCCTCGTGGGCGCGGAGGGTGTCGCGCGATACGCCTACTACGACCCCATTGAAGGCATTGAATTTTTGGATATTGTCGCGGAAATGCTGGCCTTCCTGTGTGCAGCCCGGCGTGTTGTCTTTGGGGTAAAAATAAAGGACAACATAGTTGCCGCGATAGTCCGATAATTTGAAAGTTTTTCCGCCGGTAGACGGAGCCTCAAAATCAGGCACAGGATGGCCTATGCTGAGTGTCGTCATTTCTGGGCCTATCGTTTTATGGGTTCAAGGATTGAATCAATGTTTAACTGATCGCAGAAGTCCAGGAATTCCTCGCGCAGCGACAGCAGGTGCAGATGCGGCGGGATCAGTATGACAAATTTGGTGGAGAATACGGAGGTTTGAATATAGGGCGCCTGATAGCAACTGCCGGATATTTCCTCAATGCTGATATCGCGGTCAAAAAGGAAAGTCGTGATGGATTCCATTACATTGTCGCGGTCAAGCGATATGGTTTCTAACGAATAAGGTACGTAATCACAGCTTTTTTCTTTGTTTTCCAGGCGTAATTTATGAATTTGAATCTCAAGACGCTTCTGAATGGCGTCTAGTGAACTTTCGAGTTTGGCAATGTAGTTCCAGTTTCCTTGAATAAGCATATAGGCGGCTGTAGACTGAGCCAGGCGGGAAGATCTTATCTCGAGAATATTGCATTTACAGTCGCGTATGGCGGGTAATATTTCTGCAATAAAATTAATCTGGTTGTCGCCTAAAGCAGTGATAGCTAGTTGCATATTGTTCTTATAAAGTTTTATTTGAAAGTTTAACATCAAATGAGCGAAACTTTATGAACATTAAGTTTTATTGAACTTAAAATAAAGAAATTTTTTTTCAAATCGGCAAGCACCGATACTGATTCAGATTTTATGGTTATCTTTATCCCCACCAAAGGACGTGAATATGGCAGATCCAGCAAATAATAACCGCAAAAACAGCCTTAATGACTTTTATGATGAGTTAGATGCCATGCTGGATAAAGTAAAGTCTTCTCAGGTTTCATCAAATGACCGGGAAGACGAAGAGGATGCCATTGACAGACTGCTTCTGGCAGAGGATTTCGATTCAGAGGCGTTGTATCAGGCAGACGACAATGACGATCCTCAGATTGACGATATCGATTTGTCAGACGAAGCTGATGAGTTTGGCGATGATTTGCTTGCTGAAGAACAGGAAGAATACGCTTCATTTGCCGATATCATCATCGATGATGAAACAAGCGCTTCAGATGAAGAAATGCCGGATGAAATCGAGAATTTTTTCGAGATTAATGACTCTGAAGAACAGGCGTTTGAGGCTTCCGATCATCAGGCGGTTAAGACTGGGGATCAAAGTGGGTATGAGGAAGCATTATTTGAAGACTACAGGGATAACAATGTGCTTTTTAATAATTTTAATGCGCCTTCCGGCCGGGACGTTTTGGATGATGCGGAACTTTTCGGTCTAAAAAATCGGCCTGATGTTGATAAAATCCGTACTGCCGCTCAGGATGAAGTCTTGGCTGGAATAAGGCCGAGGCGCGGTGACGATGGCCGGTTTGAATCTGATAATGCTGACATGGCAGCATCGAGTGCATTCAATTCCGATCAGGATTCCATTAGCCTGCTTCAGAAGATGCTGGAGACTGAATTAGAAAGCAAAACCCAAAGTATAAGAGTTTACGCTTATATCGCCATGGTTTTGGGCGGTGCCGCATTGATGGCTGCAATTGGGCTCGGCTTAATAGCCCATGATGCGAAAAAGGAGGCATCAAGGCTAAACGAACTCGTTAGTACGCTTGGAACGGCTTCTGTACAAAGTTCCGATAATGAGCTGAACGATATCAAGGCCGCTATTGAACAGTTGAACCAGAGAGTCGATGACATCATGGCGCAGTTGTCGAGCAAGGCGCCATTATCAGCGGAAACAGAGATAAATGAGCTTGCTGAAGATGTAGCGGAAAAAGAAAAAGCGCACGATCTGCTTAAAGATTTGCAAGCCAGGCTGGCCGTTATGGAAAGCAAGGCGCTGGCGGCGCAAGCCGCCAAACCGAAAGCTATGAGAACTGAAACCATAAAACCGGCTGTTGAAGAAATCAGCAAGCCGGCGTCCGCTTCTGCAAAGACGAAAAAAACCAAACCTCAAAAAGGCGCATCAGGAAAAGACAATACAACAGCCGACTGGTCCGTCAATTTAATCGCTTATAGGCAACAAGGGTACGCCAAAAGCAAAGCGGCTGAATTTGGCAAAAAAGGCGTTCCTGTTGACGTAGTTGATGTCAAAGTGGGCAGGGATACCTGGTACAGGCTATGTGTAGGAGGTTTCAAGAACAGGAATGAGGCAGCCTCGTACGCCGCGAAAGTCAAGAAGACCCTTAAGCTGAGTTCGGTCTGGGTAGGCAATACTCAGGGTTAAAGTTCAAAATACTGGCCTAGAAGCGCATGAGCAGGCAAAAACTTGTTGTCGCTATTTCATCCAGAGCCTTGTTTAATCTGGATGATTCCCATGCGATATTCCAGACGCAGGGAAAGGAAGCTTTCTGCCGTTATCAGGTCGAGCATGAAGATGAAGTCCTCGCTCCCGGCTACGGATTTTCTCTGGTTCAGAAATTCCTGGCCATCAATGAAAGTTGTCTTGATGAACCGCTCGTTGAAATCATCCTGGTCTCGCAAAACAGCGCCGATACGGGATTGAGAATCTTCAATTCAATCGCCCATTATGGGTTGAATATCAGCCGCGCCGCATTCACCAGCGGCATTTCGCCTTACAACTATATTTCGGCTTTCGGTGCGCATGTGTTTTTGTCGGCCAATTCCGATGATGTCGCCAAGGCGCTCGAAGCCGGCTTTGCTGCCGCTACAATACTCTGCGGCCCGTCCTCGATTACTTCGTCCGGTCAGTTGCGCATTGCGTTTGACGGCGATTCCGTTTTATTTTCCGATGAATCGGAGCGTATTTATCAACAGCAAGGTCTGCAGGTATTTGCCGAGAACGAGCGCAAAGCGGCTAAAACGCCTTTGCCGGGCGGGCCTTTTAAAGAGTTTCTTGCCGCTTTGCATTACATTCAGTCGCAGTTCGATCCGCAATCGTCGCCGATCAGAACGGCATTGGTGACTGCACGCTCGGCCCCGGCTCATGAGCGCGTGGTCAGAACGTTAAGACTCTGGGGCATCCGTATTGACGAAGCGCTGTTTTTGGGCGGCATGGCCAAAGGGCCTTTCCTGAAAGCCTTTGGGGCCGATATTTTCTTCGACGATCAGAAAAAACATTGCGAATCCGCTGCCCAGCATGTGGCCGCGGCGCATGTGCCGCATGGCATCACCAATCAAACGCCGGCGGAGTAGCGCCAGCTTGCCGGCGCTGCAATAAAGGCCTGGCCGTTAGCAGCCGCTGGCGTCATTAAACACGTATTGCTTGGAATTCATGCCGGCCACTTCCTTAACCAGTTTGGGCACAAGATAACCGGGGAGGGCGGCCTGGACTTGTCGCATCAATGTCAGCGCATCCTGTTCGGAGACTTCAAAGTGGCCCGTTCCGTTCGCTTTATCGAGCAGATGCAGGTAGTAAGGAATGATGCCGTGGCTGAATAAGCGCTCGCTGAGTTCGCATAGCTGTTTTTCCGTATCATTGACGCCTTTTAGCAATACCGATTGATTAAATAGGGTAATGCCGCTATTTCTGAGCGCCGTACAGGCGGCAATGACGCGCCCACTGATTTCGTTGGCATGATTGCAATGCACGACCAGAACAATCTGCGCGGGACTTTGTGTCAGCGTATCGAGCAATTCATTTGTTATGCGAGCGGGCAGAACGATAGGCAGCCGGCTGTGTATCCGGATGCGTTTTAAATGCCGGATCCGGCTCAGTTGTTGAATGAGTCCGGCCAAGCGGGCGTCATTGAGTATTAATGGATCACCGCCGCTTAAAATGACTTCCGAGATGGCGGGGTCTTCCTCTATATACCGGATAGCGGCATCTTCCTTCTGTTTGCTGAGCTGCAGGTCGGCATAAGGAAAGTTTCTGCGGAAACAATACCTGCAATTGATGGCGCAGCTGCCTGTGTTGATGAGCAAGACGCGGCCCTGATACTTGTGCAGTACGCTGGCTTCGGTTGCCGCCCGAAGATCGCCGACAGGATCATTGCTGAAGCCCGGGTAAGCAAGCAGCTCATCGTTGACCGGCAATACCTGCCTGAGCAGGGGATCATTAGGGTTGCCTTTTTCCATGCTGGCGGCGAAATTGAGCGGAACACGCAAAGGAAAACGCTTGCCAGCCGCTGATGAGACCGGTAAATCATCCGGCGATAAGTGCAGATAACGGCATAATTCTTCAATGCTATTAAAGGCTTCAGCAAGTTGTTGCTGCCAATTTAGATTAAAGTGCTCTGTCTCGGTTCGTCGTTCTAACATGAAATGGGTTATTTAGAGTTTCTATCAGTTGGGGCCATCTATTATAATGGTTAAATTTTAATTATTGTTTGTAGTCTCGAGGATAAAATGGCTAGTTATAGTACCAATGAATTTAAAGCCGGGTTGAAAGTCATGCTGGATAATGATCCCTGCGCGATTATTGAAAATGAATTTGTCAAACCGGGAAAAGGCCAGGCCTTCAACCGGGTTAAAATCAGAAACCTCAAAACTGGCCGCGTGATCGAAAGAACATTCAAATCTGGCGAGTCTCTGGAAGGCGCTGACGTTGTCGATGTGGAAATGCAATACCTGTACAACGATGGTGAATACCGCCACTTCATGGTGCCGGATACGTTTGAACAGTACCAAGCCGATGAAAAAGCCGTCGGCGAAGCTAAGAACTGGCTCAAAGATCAGGATCTTTGCACCGTAACCTTATGGAATGACGTGCCTTTGTCTGTGGCACCGGCCAACTTTGTCGAATTGGCCATTACCGAAACCGATCCCGGCGTGCGCGGCGATACTTCCGGCGGCGGCGGCAAACCGGCTACGCTGGAAACAGGCGCCGTGGTCAGAGTGCCTTTATTCGTGCAAATCGGTGAAGTCGTCAAAGTCGACACGCGTACCGGTGAATATGTTTCACGCGTCAAAGACTAGTGCTGGGTGATTGGCGGCCGGCGTGTTCCGTAGAGCACTTGCGCCTGAGAGCGCAAGTGCTCGCCGATATACGTAAATTTTTTTCTGAAAGGTCTGTGCTCGAGGTGGAGACGCCTCTGTTGAGCCAGGGGATCGGAACTGATCCGCAGCTGGCGTTTTTTACTACCGAATATTCTTTGGTTCCTCAGAAACAGACGCTGTTTCTGCAAACTTCGCCCGAGTTCGCCATGAAACGGCTGCTTGCGGCCGGCAGCGGTTCCATCTATCAAATAGCCAAAGCTTTCAGGAACGGCGAATCCGGGCGATTTCACAATCCTGAATTCACGATGCTTGAATGGTATCACGTCGGTTTCAAATTGGCGGAATTAATGGATGAGTGCGCCGACCTGATAGCCAGGTTGTTCGATCACCGCAAGCCGCTGATGGAAACAGAAAGATTCACTTACCAGGCCATATTTCAACGTTATACCGGGCTGGATCCGCTCGAGTTTTCATATCCGCAGTATTGCGCTTATGCGCTGGATAATCAATTACCGGAAGCTGTCAGTATCTGCGGAAATGATCATGCTACTTGGCTGGATTTTATTTTCAGCCATAAGGTTCAACCCTATTTAGGCCGGAATGCTTTATGCATGGTGTACGGCTTTCCTGTTTGCCAGTCATCATTAGCGAGAATCAATGAACACGATCCGCTGATTACGGATCGGGTCGAGCTGTTTATTGATGGCGTTGAATTGGGCAACGGTTATTTTGAGTTGACCGATGCCAAGGAACAGAGTGAACGTTTTGACAAGGAGCTGGATATCAGGCGGCAAAGAAATCTGCCTGCTTCGGTCAAGGATGAACGTCTTATTGCTGCATTGCAGGCCGGCCTGCCGGAGTGTTCGGGCATGGCCATAGGTTTGGATCGCTTACTGATGCTATTGTCGGATAGCGCATCGATTGAAGATGTGCTTGGCTTTCCTGTCAATAGGGCTTAACTCGTTTAAAGCTGTTACTGTGCTATAATCCTGCGAGTTTTAATACCGGACATTATGTTTTATTAGACGTTTACATGAGATCAAATACTTTTTCACGCTTGCTGTTGCTATTACTACTCGTTTCCCAAGCGGTTAAAGGTGACGAAGAATTTGTTGTTGATAACATCCAGGTCAAAGGTCTTCAGCGTATTTCGGTAGGCACGGTCTATAACTATCTGCCCGTCAATGTAGGCGAAAGATTTTCTCTGGATAATGCCGGTCCGGCAATCAAGGCCCTGTTCAAAACCGGGTTTTTTAAGGATATTTCACTGGAAAGGGATGGCTCAACGCTGATTGTTAATGTCGTGGAACGTCCATCGATAGCAAAAATCATCTTTGAAGGCAACAAGGACCTGAGCAAGGATGATTTGACAAAAGCTCTAAATAAGATCGGTCTATCCGAAGGTAAGGTTTTCGATCCGCAGGTGCTCGATAAAGTTGAGCAGGAATTGAGCCGCCAGTATTACAGTCACGGCAAGTACGGTTTAAAAATCGACACGGAAGTAACCGATTTGACCCGGAACAGGGTCGGCATTCATATCAAGATCTCAGAAGGCCGAGTTGCCAAAATCAAACAGATCAATATTGTCGGCAATACTGTATTCGATGATGAAACGCTGTTGAGCAAGTTTGAATTAAGCACCTCAAATCTTTTGTCTTTTTATACAAAAAATGACCAGTATTCCAAGCAGAAATTATCCGCGGACCTGGAAAAATTGCGTTCTTATTACCTTGACCGCGGTTATATCAATTTTTCGGTAGAATCCACGCAGGTAGCGATTACGCCGGATAAGAAAGATATCTATGTGACGATCAATGTCAAAGAAGGCGACGTTTATACGCTTGAAAAAGTAAAACTGGCCGGTAATCTGGTCGTCAAGCCTGAAGAGCTTATAAAGCTCGTCAAAGTCGGGCCGAAGGAAGTATTTTCCAGGAAAAACGCTACGGAAACCTCGAAAGCGATTTCCGACCGCTTAGGCGATGAAGGCTATGCTTTTGCCAACGTTAACATGGTGCCGGAAATCAACGAGGCCAATAAAACCGTTGATATGACTTTTTTTGTTGATCCCGGCAAGCGCGTTTATGTAAGGCGCATCAATATGAAGGGTAATACTAAAACCCGTGATGAAGTCTTGCGGCGGGAAATGCGGCAAATGGAGTCGAGCTGGGCATCAAGCTCAAAAATTGAACGGTCGAAAACGCGCCTGGAGCGTTTAGGCTACTTTGAAGAGGTTAATGTTGAAACACCGCCTGTTGCTGGAACTTCCGATCAGATCGACGTGAATTATTCAGTGGTGGAAAAACCCAACGGTAACCTGATGGCCGGTATAGGTTTTTCTCAAACGCAAGGCATCGTTTTGAATGCCAATATTTCCCAGGATAACGTTTTCGGTTCCGGTAAACGGGTGAATCTGGCCTTTAACAACAGTGACTATCTTACTCAATATCAGTTCGGCTTTTTTAATCCATATTTTACATTAGATGGCATAAGCTTTGGTTATGATCTTGGCTATACGACCCGAGATGCGAGGCAAGTTAACCTTGCCAACTATTCGACTGACGTTATTAATACCGGGATCAATTTCGGCATTCCAATAAATGAATTTGACCGGCTGCAATTTAATGCGGATTTAAGACATACTAAATTAAAAGCTGCTGATTTCACATCCGACGAGATTGATAAATTTCTTAAGAAAGAAGGCGATAAGTATTTGACTTTTGCGCCGTCTCTGGGCTGGACGCACGATACGCTTAACAGGGCGATATTTCCTGACAGAGGAGGTCAGCAACGGTTCTCCGCCTTGGGGACAGTTCCCGGCAGCGATCTTGAATATTACAAGGTCAGTTACAAGCAACAGCACTATTTTCCTCTGGCCAAGGATCTTACGCTACGTCTGCATGGTGAAGTTGCGTATGGCGATGGCTATGGCAAAACTGATGAACTGCCTTTCTTCGAAAATTATTTTGCCGGCGGTTGGGGCTCTGTGCGTGGTTACGATACTAACACATTGGGTCCGCGAGATTCCCGGGCGCGGCCTTTTGGAGGATCAAGCAAAATAATCGGTAATGCCGAAGTGTTTTTTCCTGTGCCTTTCATGTCGGAAACAAAATCGGTTCGACTGGGGACTTTCTTTGATGCCGGTACCGTTAACAATGGCTTTAAATTTGATAACTTAAGGTATGCAGCCGGTCTTTCCGGCGAGTGGCTGTCACCATTCGGTGCACTGTCTGTCAGTGTGGCCATGCCTTTAAACGCAGGCTCAACTACATACACTGATGCTGCCGGTGAGCATGAACAAAAAGATGACAAAAAATATTTCCAATTCAACTTTGGACAAAACTTTTAGAAGAAGTTTTTGGTTTAGTTAGCTTATCACCTATAATTTAACTAATACATTAACAATTTTTATCAATTATTTAATTTTAACTATAACCGGAGATAGGTTTGACAATGAAAATGAAAATTGCTTTATTTTTAGGACTGTTACTGACTGCGAATGTAAGCTTTGCCGACTTAAAGATAGGTTTTGTCAACATTCCTGCCGTTCTTGAAAAAGCCCCTCAGGCCGAAAAGGCTAAAAAACGCCTGGAGAAGGAATTTTCACCTCGTGATAAGCAATTGGTCGCCCAACAAAAAGAAATTCAAAATCTGGAAGAAAAAATGGCTAGAGATTCCTCCGTTATGGGCGAATCAGAAAGAAGAAATCTGGAAAAAGATATTTTAAACAAAAAGAGAGATGCAAAAAGAGCTCAGCAGGAATTCAGTGAAGACTTCAATCTTCGCCGCAATGATGAGTTAGGTAAGTTGCAACGCCGTATAGTTGAAGTTATTCGTGAAATAGCCAAAGATCAAAATTTCGATTTATTGCTGACAGATGGCGTGATCTACGCGAGTGAACAGATTGATGTCACCAGTCAAGTTCAAGAAAAACTGTCAAGATCGCCAGAATAATTCATTAAATTTTTCATGCATATAATTATAACTCTTTAATGAAGCATTCTCTGCTATGTCTGTTAAGCTAGATATTTTACAAATACAAGAATTCTTACCGCATCGTTACCCTTTTTTATTGGTTGACAAAGTCATTGAGTGTGAACCCGGAGTAAGATTAGTCGGCGTCAAAAACGTTACTTATAATGAACCGTTTTTTCAAGGCCATTTTCCGCAAAAACCCATTATGCCCGGCGTGCTGATTCTGGAGGCTTTAGCTCAGGCTACCGGATTGCTGGCATCGGAAACAGCCCGCGATGAGTTGGTAGGCATGATTTATTATCTTGTCGGTATTGATAAGGCAAAATTCAAACGCCCGGTTGTACCAGGTGACCAATTGATGCTGGAAGTTAAATTCCTTAAAAGCAAACGTAATATTTGGGCTTTCGATTGCCGCGCCGAGGTAGACGGCGAGTTTGTCGCGAGCGCTGAAATCAGATGTGCGGCAGTGGTAGACTAACCTTGATTGATCCAACAGCTATTATTGATGCTAAAGCTGAGCTAGCGGAAGATGTAACTGTAGGCCCTTTCTCCGTTATAGGGCCTGATGTCAAGATTGATTCCGGAACAGTCATAGGCCCTCATGTGGTTATCAAAGGGCCTACATCAATAGGCAAGCAGAACCGCATTTACCAGTTCACATCAATAGGTGAAGATCCTCAGGATAAGAAATATGCATCCGAGGTGACCCGGCTTCAGATCGGCGACAGGAATACGATCCGGGAGTTCGCCACCATGCACAGGGGCACCAAGCAGGATAAGGGAGTGACTCAGATTGGCAATGACAATCTATTCATGGCTTATACGCACGTAGCGCATGATTGTATTATTGGCGATCATGTCATTATGGCGAATGGCGCGTCGTTAGCCGGTCACGTGCATTTAAACAGTCACGCTATCCTGGGCGGATTTACGTTGGTGCATCAGTTTACCCAGATAGGGCAGTACAGCTTTGCCGCCATGGGCAGTGCAATTACACAGGATATCCCGCCGTTTGTCATGGTCGGCGGCAAGCCAACCCGGCCGCATGGCATAAACTCTGTCGGCATGGAACGCAACGGTATTTCTCCGGAAGACATTCGGTTGATCAGGAAGGCTTATAAAATCATTTATAAAATGAACTTGCGCCTGGAAGATGCAATTGAACAAATGGAAGACATGGCCGGCGACAGCAAACAGTTATCCGATATGGTTAGTTTTCTGCGCAATGTGACCAGGGGCATTTTGCGCTAACTATCGACGCAAATGCGTCGCCGCAAATGCGAATTAAGCCATGACTTTTTAATTTCAACTGGGCTATTCGTTATGGATGACCACTATCTATTAAAGCGTCCCTTCAATTTCAAGATCGCAGGCGTTGATGAGGCCGGCCGGGGACCTCTGGCGGGTCCTGTTGTGACGGCAGCTGTCATTTTGGATCCGTCGCGGCCCATCGACGGATTGGACGATTCAAAAAAGCTGAGTGAAAGCAAGCGGGACAGCCTGTGCAGGATTATCAAGGAAGTCTCTTTAAGTTGGGCAGTGGCTGAAGCCAGTGTTGAAGAGATTGATGAACTGAATATTCTTCAGGCTACACTGCTGGCCATGCAGCGGGCTGTAAATGGCTTGTCTGTAAAGCCGGACGAGGTTCTGGTAGACGGCAACCAGCTCCCGGATTTGTTCATGCCCGCTCAGGCCATTGTCAAAGGCGACAGCAAAGTGAAAGCCATCAGTGCAGCTTCTATCTTGGCGAAAGTCGAGCGGGATAAGATCATGTATGACTACCACAAAAAATATCCTGACTTTTCCTTTCATCTGCACAAGGCTTACGGTACCAAGCAACATCTGGCCGAAATCGAGCAATTTGGTTATTTAAGCGTGCATAGAAGATCATTTAATCCGGTAAAATCCATGATAGCCAATGGGATGAAATAGATTCTAATCCGGCCGTTTTGGTGTTAAATCGCTTCCAGAGGCTCCTCATTCATCAACGCTATCTGTTCGCGCAGCTCAATGATACGATCCTGCCAATAACGGGGCGTATTGAACCAGGGAAACGCCAAGGGAAACGCCGGGTCGCTCCAACGCCGTGCAATCCAGGCCGAATAATGAATCAAACGTAACGTGCGCAGCGCTTCAATGAGGTGTAACTCCGCGACGTTAAAATCATAAAAAGTTCTGTAACCGGTGAGCAGGTGCTTTAATTGCACAGTCATATCGGCACGATCTCCTGCCAATAACATCCACAAGTCCTGAACAGCGGGGCCCATCCGGCTGTCATCAAAATCAACAAAGTGCGGACCGTCTTCGGTCCATAGAATATTGCCCGGATAACAATCGCCATGCAACCGCAGGGTATTCAGTTTGCCAGCGCGTTCGAAGCAGCGTTCCACGGCATCAAGCGCATGGGCTGTGACGCTACTGTAAGCATCGATCAGATCAAGCGGGATAAAATCATTGGCCAACAGATAGGCTCTCGGTTCATGACCGAAGCTGTCGATGTTTAGAGTAGGGCGTTTCTTAAAAGGCTTTAAAGCACCGATTGCATGTATGCGGCCGATAAACCGCCCCATCCATTCAAGTTTTTCAGGATCCTCCAGTTCAGGAACCCGGCCGCCCTGGCGGGCAAACACTGAAAAACGAAAGCCTTCTATTTGGTGTAATGATTTGTTTTCATTGAATGTCATTGCCGGCACAACGGGGATTTCATGTTGTGCCAGTTCTTTTACGAAAGCGTGTTCTTCGAAAATAGCCGCATCGCTCCAGCGGTCGGGTCTGTAAAATTTCGCGACAACAGCGGGGCCGCCTTCTATGCCAACCTGGTAAACACGATTTTCATAACTGTTGAGCGCGAGCAAGCGGCCATCAGTCTGTAGACCGACACAATCGAGCGCATTTAAAATTATATCGGGGGTCAGTGCCGAAAACGGTGCGAGATCAGTATTCATAAGCTTGTTGTAACTTGGAATGCTATCCCTTGCTGTGGACCAATATCAATATATTGACTCATTTTATAGGATAGTTGCTCAATGGAAAATATCGTTCAATAAACCTGAGCTGGAGAGAAGCAGTCATGCCTCCGATGTGTCAAGAGGCACGACTGTTACTGCGGATAGGACTAAACTGCGTCGTCAAGTTCCTCGGCAGTCTGCAAGGCTTTTTTCGATCTGTAGCTTGGCGCTATGCTGATCAATAGGGTCACTAAAGTGGCCGCATAGGGGACTGCCTGTACCGATAATACAGCTGTCCACAGTCTGCCGCTTAGATTATCGAAATGATCTAAAGACAACATCAAGGTAATAGCTGCGCCCAATAGAATCAGCAATATCAATTCATGACGTATCGTCATTAAGCCTTCGAATAGAGGGCCTTGCTTCTCGTACTTAGGCGTGCGCATAAACGGTTTATTGGATGTGAACAACCCCTGGATTGTGCCCTTGGCGACCGTATGCGTTAGGGCCAATCCGGATAAAGCCGCACCAAGCGAATGCCAAATCGAGCACGGGACACGCGCCTGATATAGCCATAAGCCGCGCAGGACTTTAAAGCTGAAAATGCCGATCGTTGGCAACAGAAAGGCATTAACCGGCAACTCGCTGTGCGTCGGATCCAGCGCAATAAAACCGGTCAGCATCAGGCTCGCTGTGGTAAACAATAAGGCCAATGCATCCGAAAACCAGGGCAGCCAGCCGGCTACAAAATAGTAACGCTGTGCAGATGTCAGCGGCGATTTTTGGGTAGGCAGGAAGCTGCGCCAATGCGCTTTAATGATTTGCATAGCGCCGTATACCCAGCGGTAGCGCTGCGTCATGTAGCCGGACATGGTGTCGGGCATCAGGCCGCGTCCGAACGAATCCTTGACGTAAACCGAATCGTAGCCTGCTTCGTACAGGCGCAGACCGAGCTCACTGTCTTCGCAAATACACCACTCAGCCCATTTGCCGACTTTCTCCAGAGCCGACTTCCGGATCATTGTCATAGTGCCGTGCTGGATAATGGCGTTGTATTCATTTCTTTGTACCATGCCGATATTGAAGAAGCCGGCATATTCCCAGTAACAGAACGCTTTAAATGTACTCACATGCAGATCGCGGTAGTCTTGGGGCGACTGGACGAATCCGACATTTTCATTATCGAAATAAGGCACCATGCATTTGAGCCAGTCAGGCGAAAGAATGTAATCGCTGTCGATAACGGCGATAATTTCCGCATCCGGCGCTGTCTGTTCAAGAGCGTGATTGATCGCGCCAGCTTTAAAACCGGGCCAGTTTTCCAGATGGAAGAAGCGGAATTTCGGCCCTAAACGTTCGCAGTCATCGCGTACCGGTTCCCAAACGGCCGGGTCTTTGGTGTTATTGTCCATGACCAGCACTTCCAGATTGGGATAATCAACTGCAGCCAGGGCTTCAAGCGTCTTGCGCACCATGGCGGGAGGCTCATTGTGAATAGGCAGGTGCAGCGATACTTTCGGGTATTTGAAATCAGGTCCCGGCGCCAGTGGCTCAAAAGTTCTGGCGGTTTTTCTGTGCCATATCACTTCTGCAATTTCGAGGCTTTCGATCATCAGAATAATCACAGCCAATATCTGCATTAATATCAGTATGACCCAGAAGGCGATGGTGAGAGGCGAATGATATTGTTGGGCGCCGATTGAGGCGGACCAGAAAATTGCCGATGCGGCAAGGTTGGCCATGACGCCGAAAAACACCATGCCGGGCAGTTTTATACTACGGCGTGTAAACAGGAAGATGGCCATTAACACAGCGCTGAAAATAGCCGCGCCTGTGGCCCAGTGTTTCCATGCAGGTAAGGCTAATACATCGCCATCTAACGGGAATTTCGGTTTGCGGTCGGCGTCAAAAACACCCCAATAGGCACCCGCTGAACCTTCTATAGCCATTTTCCATGGCTGGTCAAAGGCTTCAACGATATAGTAAGCAAGTTTTTCCTCTGTGGCACGGTTAAGGAATTCGCGCAGGAATTTTGCCTGGTTAGACAGCGACGCTGTTGCATGTTTGAATGGCTGGCCATTGGAAGGCCAGCCTACCTCAGTAATGACGATAGGCTTGTTAGGATAGTGCTGTTGCAGCTCGTGATAGCGATAGAAAACATAATCAACCGCTTCATCGATATCGATTCCTTCCCAATAAGGCAGGATATGGACCGCGATGTAATCAACCTCGTTAACCAAGTCCGGATGTTTAAGCCATATATCCCAGGTTTCAGCAGTACTGACCGGCCGCCAGGTGCGTTTGCGCACTTCGCGCAAATACTCAATCAATTGTTGCTTGGCTTGCAAATGCTGCTCTTCATTCTTCTGGTGACGGAGCAGAAACTCGTTGCCGACCAAAAGTCTGACGATTTTCGGATTATCCTGGCGACTGACTTGGATGAGCGTTTCGATTTCCTGCCGGTTCGCTTCCAGATCATCATCAATCCAGGCGCCGACCGATACATTCAGTTTGTGTTTGGCCGCGAGTTCGGGGACTTTATCCTGGCCTCTCAGCACGCTATAAGTACGGACGGCATGCACTTTCCCGGAAAGCAGGGCCAAGTCTTCCTCAATTTGTTCTGCTGTGGGGAATTGGTTGTTTTCCGGTGTGTGGTTTTTCCGTCTGGGATCAAAAGTCACCCCCATCATGGGCTTGTTCCATGACTTTAGCTGCAGCGGGTTATTGGTGTAGCTCCAAATACTGAAATTTATGACGACCAGCAAGGCGAGTGCAATTACAGTAATTATTTTTTTCATTAAGTTGCTCGAAAATTAACGCTAAAGCGAAAAAATTTTTTGGTTTGAGGGCCGTGTAGGGTATAGGACTATTGTTTACGCAAGCTTAACCATAAGCCGAAAAAATACAACCATTTTCATCATAAAATGAAGACGATTGTCGTCTATGGTTTTTAATCTGTTAAATAGCTCGAAGTCGGTTTAAGCGCGTGCTTCACGCTTGCTCTAAAACTGGAAAGAATCCCTTTGGCGCCGACGGCTATAAGTCCTGCTTCACATCGGGTTTTAAATTAGGCCAGCGGCTGAAGGCGAAAACCCAGATCATTATAATGTTGACGACCGGGATCAACAGACAGAATACCCAGGTTTTATGAAGGCCCGCTTTGTCCAGTATTCTAGACCCCAGCCATAAAACAAAAACGACAAATACGGCTATCAGAAAAGCTTCCATTATAGATCCCTTTTATTGTCTTGTTGGTTAGGCCAGGGCACAAAGGCAAGCTGTAAAAATATCAACAATAGACCAAAGCCTGGCAAGAATACCAATGATGCCCATGCCGGATGAAAACCTGCTTTTCTATAGATCAGGCTAACCGGCAGGGCTATCAATAAACCGACAATAATTACATGAGCTAATTCAGGAAGCATATTTTCAGCAAGCAAGATGAATACAAGATGAATGACATCTTTCCTGAATCTTAATCCTTCTTTATATAAAGATCGGTAATCGTGCCGGCAATCATTTCAGCGGCAAAAGCAAAAGTTTCGGATAGCGTTGGATGAGAATGTACAGTTAAGCTGATGTCTTCCACATCGGCGCCCATTTCCAAAGCCAATACCGCTTCGGCCAGTAACTCGCCCGCGTTGGTGCCGACTATGCCTGCGCCGAGAATTCTGCCTGTTTCTTTATCACAGATTATTTTGGTCAAGCCTTCCTTGCGTCCCAGGCTTAAGGAACGGCCACTGGCCGCCCATGGAAAGGTCGCCTTGTCATAGGCAATGCCTTGCTGCTTAGCCTGGTTTTCAGTCAGTCCCATCCAGGCTACTTCAGGATCTGTATAGGCAACGGCCGGTATGGTTAAGGCGTCGAAACCGGCTTTATGGCCGGCGGCCACTTCCGCCGCAACTTTGCCTTCATGGCTTGCTTTATGGGCCAGCATAGGGTTGCCGACTATATCGCCGATGGCAAAGATATGCGGGACATTGGTGCGCTGCTGTTTATCAACGGCAATGAATCCCATGTCGTCGACATTGACACCGGCTTGTTCGGCGCCGATTGATTTGCCGTTTGGCCTGCGGCCTACTGCAACCAGAACCGCATCGAATATGTCTGAATCCGGCGCGCCTTTGCCTTCAAAGGAGACTTTCAGGCCTTCATCAAGCGCTTCAATTGAAGTTACACGCGTCTCCAGCCAGATGTTTTTGTATTGCTTCTTAATGCGCCGGTATAAAGGTGTGACCAGATCATTATCGCAGCCGGGTATGATTTGATTCATCAGCTCAACGACGCTGATTTCCGATCCCAAGGCATGATAAACCGTAGCCATCTCCAGTCCGATGATGCCTCCGCCGACAATCAGCAGTTTTTTCGGAATTTCTTTTAACGCCAAGGCGTCGGTCGAATCCCATAAACGCGGATCATCGTTAGGGAAGGTCGGTATTTTGGTCGCATGTGATCCTGCGGCTATGATGGCCTGATCAAAGCGGATAGTCTGTGTGCCGGATTCGGCTTGTACCTCAAGCGTATTGGCTGAGGTGAACTTGCCAACGCCTTGTATCAAGTTGATTTTGCGCTGTTTTGCCAGTTGAGCCAGACCATTGTTCAAAGCGCCTGATACGCTCTCTTTCCATGCGCGAATCTTGTCGATATCGAACGTTGGCTTGCCGAAGTGGACGCCGTGGTGTTCGAATTCTTCCGCTTCATGGACGATTTGGGCAATGTGCAGCAGGGCTTTGGAGGGTATGCAGCCAACATTCAGACAAACACCGCCTAAGACAGCATGCCGCTCGACCAGTACCACCTGTTTGCCTAAATCAGCCGCACGGAAAGCGGCTGTATAGCCGCCCGGTCCGCCGCCCAGCACCAGAACTTCTGCATGCAGAGTCGATTCATTAATCGCCGGATTAGCATCCATATTATTTCCCCTGATTAGAGTAGCAAGCGGCGAATATCGCCCAGATATTGTTTGATGACAGCCATGAAGCGTGCACCTTCCGCGCCGTCGATCACGCGGTGATCATAGGTCAGATCCAAAGGCAGCATCAGGCGCGGTACAAACTCACGTCCGTCCCACATCGGTTGCATTTTGGATCGGGTGATACCAAGGATGGCTACTTCAGGAGCGTTGACGATCGGCGTGAAAGCCGTGCCGCCTATGCCGCCCAGGCTGGAAATGGTGATGCAGCCGCCTTGCATGTCGGCCGGCATGAGCTTGCCTTGACGTGCTTTTGCGCTTTTATCAGCCAGTTCGGCTGTCAGCTCATTGATGCCTTTTTTGTCCGCATCGCGGATTACAGGCACGACCAGGCCGTTGGGCGTATCAACTGCAATGCCGACATTGAAATATTTCTTATAGATCAGCTTTTCACCATCGGGCGATAAAGACGAGTTGAACTGAGGGAATTGCTGCATGGCAGCAATAAGGGCCTTGATAATGAATACCAGCCCGGTAATTTTGGTATCCCCTGCGGCTTTTTCGGCATTGAGCGCATTTCGGAATGCTTCCATTTCAGTAATGTCGACTTCTTCGTGATAGGTGACCATCGGCAGGTTCAACCAGGCGCGGCTCAGATTCTGGCCAGTCAAGCGCTTGATCTTATTGAGTTTCTGCTCTTCAATGGCGCCAAACTGGGAGAAATCGACTGCCGGTATTGGAGGAATCCCTGCGCCAGCTTGGGAAAAGCCTTCCGCCATTATCTGCTTGACGTAGTTTTTTACATCTTCTTTTAAGATACGTCCTTTCCGGCCGCTGCCGGCAGTGATCTTGCCGATATCGACGCCCAGTTCGCGCGCAAAAAGCCGGACAGCCGGAGTGGCATGCGCGACTTTGCCAGAGGCTGGCTGTGCGGCTGGCTCAGGAGCAGATGCAGGTTTTGATACTGGGGCCGGTGCAGGCGCTGGCTGAGCAGGCGGTTCAGGCGCCTTTTCTTCCGGGGTAGCCTCTTTTGGCTCAGGCTTTTCCTCCGGTTTTGCCGCGCCAGCCTGCTCGGCCTCTGCCGATACGGTAGCGACCAAAGAGCCTTCAGAGACTTTATCGCCGACCTTGATAAAGACTTCTTGCACAGTGCCTGCTGCGCTGGCAGGCAGGTCCATACTGGCCTTGTCGGTTTCCAGCACTGCCAGCGTCTGATCAACTGCTATAACGTCGCCCGGTTTAACCAAGACATCAATGACATCGACACCAGTGAAATTGCCAATATCTGGCACTTTTAATTCAATTAGGGAAGCCATTTTAATTCCTTTTCTCAAGATAACCAGGAAGGTGTAACATCAGGGGCTATGCCATACTTGGCAATGGCCACCTCTACTTTTGCCGGGTCAAATTGTCCCAAATCCGCCAAGCTCTTTAGGGCCGCGACGGCAACATGGTAGCGATCGACTTCAAAGAAGCGGCGCAATTGCTCGCGAGTGTCGGAACGGCCGAAGCCATCGGTGCCAAGTACGGTATAAGGCGCTTTAATATAAGCCCGAATTTGATCGGCAAAGGCACGGTTGTAATCACTTGCAGCAATGACCGGCCCTTGCGCATTGCCGAGGCAGTGATCTACATGCGATTGCTTTGGAGTTTCAGTTGGATGCAGGCGGTTCCAGCGCTCGCAGAACCGACCGTCTCTTGCCAGTTCGGTAAAGCTTGGACAACTCCACAGGTCGGATTCAACGCCCCAATCATTGCGTAGTAATTCAGCGGCAAATTCAACTTCACGGAAAATGACCCCTGAGCCCAGTAGCTGTACCCGTGGGGTCTTTTTCTTTTGATCGGCGCCACGGCGGAAGCAGTACATGCCTTTGATAATATCCTGTTCTATACCTTTGGGCATGGCTGGATGGGCATAGTTTTCATTCATCACAGTAATGTAGTAGAACACATTTTCCTGTTCGACATACATGCGGCGCAAACCGTCCTGAATGATGACTGCCACTTCATAGGCGTAGGTTGGGTCATAAGAGACACAGTTGGGTACAGTCGCTGAAATCAGATGGCTGTGTCCGTCTTCATGCTGCAGGCCTTCGCCGTTCAATGTCGTTCTTCCGGCCGTGCCGCCCATCAGGAAGCCGCGGGTGCATTGATCCGCACCGGCCCAGATCAGGTCGCCGACGCGTTGGAAACCGAACATGGAGTAGTAGATGAAAAACGGAATCATCGGCACGCCATGGGTCGAATAGGAGGTGCCTGCCGCGATCCAGTCACAGAGGCCACCGGCTTCATTGATACCTTCCTGCAGTACCTGGCCATGCTTGTCTTCTTTGTAGAACATGAGCTGATCAGCATCCTGCGGCGTATATAACTGGCCAACCTGCGACCAGATGCCCAGCTGTCTGAACATGCCTTCCATGCCGAAGGTGCGCGATTCATCAGGTACGATAGGCACGATGCGCTTGCCGATGTTCTTGTCTTTGATCAGTATGTTGAGCAGGCGCACGAAAGCCATGGTTGTCGAGAATTCGCGTCCTTCACTGCTGGCTTCCAGCAATGGTTTGAAATCTGCCAGCACCGGCACATCCAGGGCATGGGATTTGGTTCTTCTGGACGGTAAATATCCGCCTAAGTCAGCACGGCGCTGCTTCATGTATTCCAGCTCTTTCGAGCCTTCAGGGAAAGTCAGGTAAGGCAGGTCATTCAGCTGTTCATCAGTAACAGGAAGGTCATAACGATCACGGAATCGGCTCAGTGAACTTACACTCATTTTTTTCTGCTGATGGGTGATGTTCTGTGCCTGTCCGGACTCGCCCATACCATAGCCTTTAATGGTCTTGGCCAGAATGACGGTTGGCTGTCCTTTATGATTGACTGCGGCATTGAAAGCCGCAAAGATCTTGATTGGATCATGACCGCCGCGATTTAATTCCCAGATATCGCGATCAGACCAATCGGCGACCATGGCTTTCAGCTCAGGCGTGTTAAAGAAATGCTCGCGTACATAAGCGCCATCTTTGGCTTTAAAAGTCTGGTAATCGCCGTCGACGCATTCCATCATACGCGCTACCAGCAGGCCGTCTTTATCGCGCGCCAGCAGTGCATCCCAACGGTGGCCCCAGATCAATTTGATTACATTCCAGCCGGCGCCGCGGAATTCACTTTCCAATTCCTGAATGATTTTGCCATTGCCGCGTACCGGGCCATCCAGCCGCTGCAGGTTGCAGTTGATGACGAAAATGAGATTGTCCAGCTTTTCACGGCCGGCCATGCCGATCTCGCCCAGTGATTCGGGTTCATCCGTTTCTCCATCGCCGAGGAAGGCCCAGACTTTACGTCCTTCCGCATTGGCCAAGCCGCGATCTTGCAGATAGCGCATGAAGCGTGCCTGATAAATGGCCATAATGGGGCCTAAGCCCATAGATACAGTCGGGAATTGCCAGAAGTCGGACATCAGCCAGGGGTGCGGATACGAAGACAAACCGTTTCCGTTGACTTCCTGGCGATAATTATCCAGCTGCTCTTCAGTGAACCGGCCCATCAGGAATGCACGGGAATAATCGCCCGGAGCCGAGTGTCCCTGGGTAAAAATCAAGTCGCCGTCGTGCTTGTCGGAAGGCGCATGCCAAAAATGGTTGTAACCGATATCGTATAAAGTCGATGCCGAGGCGAAACTGGCGATGTGGCCGCCAACATTAGTATGTTTATTGGCTCTCAGCACCATCATCATCGCGTTCCAGCGCACATAGGAACGGATTTTATATTCTATTGTAGTATTGCCAGGGAACGGTGGCTGCCGTTCGACGGGAATGGTGTTGATGTAGGCAGTGTTGGCGCTGAATGGGATATCCAGGCCTGCATGACGGGTTGCGGCTACTAATTGCTCAATAAGAAAATGTGCACGAGCACCGCCTTCCCGCTCTAATACTGCTTGCAGAGCTTCAAGCCATTCTTTGGTTTCTGCCGGATCGACATCATCCTGCCCGGTAATCTCTGTAATTGAAGTTTTGTTCATGTCTGTTCCTAATTGGAGCGGGTATGCATGCTTATTAAAATTATTATTGAAAAAGTATTCAGTGGCTTCGGCGCGATTTAACAGACTTAAAACTACAAATCAAAAATGACATGACTGTAAACTAGGCCAAAATACGCTGGCGATGGCTAAAAGGAGCGGCACGTCAGCTGTTAAGCGGAATAAAATAGCATTTTTAGTACCAAAATTAAATAGCGAATGGTCCACATGACTATTTTCGGATGACTAAATTTTTCTGTCATTTACAAAACAGTTAGTATCTGTTAGTTGTTGATAAGGCCTATATCAGGCTCCATAGTTCACAGGGATGGAAATCAAGTGAAATTCCATCAGATATTTAGATAAAAAGAGGTGGGGACTCGATACAAAATTGTAATGAAAATTAGAATATGCTAATATTCTTTTCAAATATTGTTCTTGTAGTTTAACACGCACAATATATCCTTAAGTGATGGTGATCATTTAGGCAAAATGCAAAGCAACTAATAAGAGGGTGTAACATGGCTCGTATAGTAATTTTAGGCGCCGGCATTGGCGGCGTACCAATGGCTTATGAAATGAAAGAAACGGTAGGGAAAAAACATGATGTGATTGTGATTTCCGATACGCCTACGTTTCATTTTGTGCCGTCAAATCCTTGGGTTCCACCGCGGTGGCGTAAGCCGGAAGAGCTGAAGATTGAATTAGCGCCGATTATGAAAAAGAAAGGTATTGAATTCATTCAAAAAGCGGCGTCAAAAGTAGATCCTGTAAACAATCAGGTGCAGTTGGCAGATGGCTCTGCAGTGCCTTATGATTTCCTGGTCATTGCGACCGGTCCTCGCCTGGCATTCGATGAAGTGCCCGGTTTAGGTCCCGAGGGCTATACATCATCTGTCTGCCATGTGGATCATGCCGAAGTTGCGGCTCGGGACTGGGATAAATTCATGGAAAATCCGGGGCCTATCGTTATCGGTGCGGTTCAGGGGGCATCCTGCTATGGTCCTGCGTATGAATATTTAATGATTATTGAAACGGAATTGCGTAAGCGCAAGATTCGCGACAAAGTGCCAATGACTTTTGTGACGGCAGAGCCATACATCGGTCATCTAGGCTTAGGCGGCGTAGGCGATACCAAAGGTTTATTGGAAAGCGCACTGCGTGACAAGAGTATTAAATGGATAACCAATGCCAAAGTTGACAAAATTGAAGATGGCATGATGTATGTCACGGAAGTCGACGATGAAGGCAAGGACAAGAAAAAACATGAGCTGCCGTTTAAGCATTCGATGATGTTGCCGGCTTTCACTGGTGTCGATGCTGTACGTAATGCCGATGCGCCAGGTCTGGTGAATCCGCGTGGTTTTGTTTTAGTTGATAAGCATCAGCGCAACCCAACCTTCAAAAACATCTATTCTGTCGGTGTCTGCATTGCGATTCCGCCGGTAGAACCAACGCCGGTGCCGGTAGGTGCGCCAAAAACCGGCTATATGATTGAGTCTATGGTAACCGCTACGGCTCATAATATTGCTAGTGAATTAGAGGGTAAGGAGCCTACTTATGAGGCCACCTGGAATGCACTGTGTCTGGCCGATTTCGGGGATTCCGGTGTCGCGTTTATGGCCAAGCCGCAAATTCCGCCGCGCAATGTGACCTGGTCAGCGGAAGGCAAGTGGGTGCATCTGGCGAAAATCGGTTTCGAAAAGTATTTTATGCGTAAGATCAGAAAAGGCATCAGTGAGCCATTGTATGAAAGAATGATGCTTAAACTGATGGGTGTCGTACGCTTGAAATAGAGGAGAGTTGATGACTATCGATCGTGTAGTATTTGCCGTAGCAGGCAGTTTTATTCTGATCAGTCTGCTACTGGCGCATTTGCATTCTGAAAACTGGCTGTGGTTTACAGCGTTTGTCGGAGCAAATTTATTTCAATCCGCTTTTACCGGCTTTTGCCCATTAGCCATGATATTGAAAAAGTTGGGCATTAAGCCTGGCTGTGCTTTTTAAGCATTGCTTTGCAGAAACGTAACAGCGTTTAGAAAATCGCCTGTTACGTTTCTGCCGCAAACTTTATTTTCCGGTATAATTTGCCTATTTTTTAACTCAAGGTTAAGGCGTTATGTCGGAAATCAATAAAGTAGTACTGGCTTATTCCGGAGGTTTGGATACTTCCGTCATTCTCAAATGGTTGCAGGATGTCTATTCTTGTGAAGTTGTCACTTTCACTGCCGATTTAGGTCAGGGCGAAGAGGTTGAGCCGGCCCGGGCCAAAGCGCAAGCGCTGGGTATTAAGGAAATTTATATTGAAGATCTGCGTGAGGATTTCGCGCGCGATTATGTTTTTCCAATGTTCAGGGCCAATACGATTTACGAAGGCGAATATCTGCTCGGCACATCGATCGCCCGTCCTTTAATTGCCAAACGCCTCATCGAAATCGCCAATGGATCGGGCGCCAGCGCGATTGCTCATGGCGCAACCGGCAAAGGTAATGATCAGGTGCGTTTCGAGTTAGGCGCTTATGCGCTGCGTCCGGATATCCGAGTTATCGCACCTTGGCGCGAATGGGATTTAACTTCCCGGCAAAAGCTGCTGGACTATGCTGAAAAGCATGGCATTCCCGTTGAAATGAAAAAAGGCAAAGCATCGCCTTATTCAATGGATGCCAATTTGCTGCATATTTCTTATGAAGGCCGTATTCTGGAAAACCCTTGGGCCGAGCCTGAGGAAGATATGTGGCGCTGGACCGTATCCCCTGAGGCAGCCCCTGATCAGCCGACCTACATCGAATTGACTTACCGCCAGGGCGATATTGTCGCGATTGACGATGTTCCTCATACGCCTGCCGAAGTTCTGCAGAAATTAAACAAAATAGCCGGCGAGAACGGCATTGGCCGTCTCGACATCGTTGAGAACCGCTATGTCGGTATGAAATCGCGCGGTTGCTATGAGACGCCGGCCGGCACGGTCATGCTGAAAGCGCATCGTGCGATTGAATCAATAACACTGGATCGCGAAGTGGCGCATTTAAAGGATGAGTTGATGCCGCGTTATGCTTCGCTGATTTATAATGGTTACTGGTGGAGTCCAGAGCGCAAAATGTTGCAACAAATGATCGATGCGTCTCAGGAGCATGTTAACGGTAAAGTCAGGCTGAAACTCTATAAAGGTAATGTGATCGTAGTCGGTCGTCAGTCTGAAACAGACAGTCTGTTCGATGAGAGTATTGCCACGTTCGAAGAAGATGGCGGCGCTTACAATCAGAAAGATGCCGAAGGCTTCATCAAACTGAATGCATTGAGAATGAGAATAGCGGCTAAAAGAAATCGCTAATCATTAAACACAGCCGTACGATCTTTGAAGCGTGCGGCTGTGTTTTGCAGTTTGAGACGGCAAGTTTATCTTATAAAACGCACGACAAATTTCATTAAACTTGTATAATTACCCGATCGGGTAGTGGCGCTGCCAATTATAAAAATAATATTTTTTCAGCCGGAATGTCGCTATTTATGGATTTCTGGTTGAGGGGAAGTAGATAATGAGCGATATGCGAGAGATAAATTCAGAGATTGTTGATGACCAGAGAGGGCGCCCTGTGATTCTGCAAACAATACCGTCGCATCAGGGATTAATGAAAACCAACAAGTTGTTGCTGACTGTAGTGTTTTTCTTGATGACTGTCGTCTTGATATTGGGCTTTTTGTTATTTCCAACGCATGATGTTGTGCCCAATTATAGAAAAGCCACTCCATCTGAGATTTATGCCACTGAAATGAATTCAGTATTATCTGCCGAAGTTAATACGCTCAAAGGCCAGCTTATTGGTTTAATCAGTGGTTCAATTGAAAGTAAATTAAGAACTTTGGAAGAGAGTATACGCTTAGGCGCTGTTTCCAGTTCTCTAGGTACGATAGAAGATTTAAAGAATGACGTTAAAGTGCTGCGTTCCTATTCAGACCCTGCTCAAAAAGAGCAGTCGGCTGTCGATAGCGAGCAGATCATGCTGGAAATGTCGCAATTAAAAAATCTTATCTATCTCACTCTCGCCTCTTGTGGGTTAATGTTGGCCGCAGTGGCTGGAATCTGGATCAAAAATCGTAATCGATTGCCTTATAAAGAAATCAAAAGAAGTTATTTAGGCAGAAATTAACTATTTTTAAATTTTATATATACTAAAAAGCCGCCCTAATCTGTGATTAGGGCGGCTTTTTTATACCGGTTTAGCTAGTAAAAACTTATTTGCTGCCCAGGTATTTGTATAAAGCGTCAAGCGCTTGATCTTCGCCGTAACCGGCTTTTTTAACAGGGCCAACAGCCATGATGGCTTCCATAGCTTTTGGCATGCCGCCTTTGCCTTCTTTAATAACTTGTTCGAATTTTGCTCTGTCCAGTTTGCCGGATTTAACCAAGTCGAACAGTTGTGGGTTTGATGCGATGTCATGGCAAGTGCCGCAACCACGACCGAAAGCGCGCTCATAAATTTTTTGACCGATTTCGACATCTTCTGAAGCAAATGCTTGCGAACTTAAAGCGATTAAGGCAACGCCCGCTAATGAACCTAATGATTTTTTCATATTGACCTCTCTTGGTGATTAAAAAAGACTGTAATCATTTATTTAACAAATACAGCCCAATTAAAAAGTTAAAGCCGCAAAGGATAGGGAATTTGACAGTAAAATTCAATCCTTTTATTTAATTTATATAGTTATTATTTACTTAAAATCCATTATCATTAAGTTATGTGAATAATAACTGAATTGTTCAGATTATTTCATTCTGTAAGCGCAGAAAACCATTAGCTGATAATTTAGCGCGCCGTAACCGTGTGAGGTTTTTGAGATATTTCAGTGGGCCAAAATTAATTTCCTGAAATTTGTCTCGTCTAGGTTTTTATTCAGCCATCGCCAGTAACCGGATAGTAGTTCTTAAGAAAAATGCTCCGTATGAAACCAGTCCAGTTTGTCGTGTAATGTCACAACAGTACCAATAATGATCAATGTTGGAGGTTTGATGTCTTGGCCAGCTACTAAACCGGGCAAGGATTCCAATGTGCCGGTAATAACCCGTTGATTGGCTGTGGTGCCTTGTTGCACCAAGGCGACTGGTAAATCCTTGGGACTGCCGTGCTCAATTAAAGATTGGCAGATTTTTTCCAGTCCGACCAGGCCCATATAGATGACAATGGTTTGATTGGGAGCCGCCAATTGTTTCCAGTTCAGATTGATGGAATTGTCTTTTAGATGGCCAGTCACGAAAGTGCAGGACTGGGCATGATCCCTATGTGTCAGCGGAATGCCGGCATATGTGGCGCAGCCTGAAGCGGCGGTAATGCCTGGCACAACCTGAAAATTGATTCCCTGTTGCATAAGGGTTTCTATTTCCTCGCCGCCGCGGCCGAAAATAAAAGGGTCGCCGCCTTTTAGCCGGACCACGCGTTTCCCTGCTTTCGCCAAGTCCGCCAGCAGGATGTTGATGGATTCCTGCGGGAGCGCATGGTTATGTCGCTGTTTGCCGACATAGATTTTTTCCGAATCTCGGCGGGCCAAATCGAGGATCTCGGGCGAGACCAGCCGGTCGTAGACGACCACGTCAGCCTGCTGCATCAGCCTCAGGGCGCGAAAAGTCAGCAAATCGGCTGCGCCGGGGCCGGCTCCGACCAGATAGACTTCGCCAACATTAATGTTTTCTTTCTGATTAGTGAGCGTCTGCTCGAGCTTTTGTTCAGCTTCCTGTTCTTTGCCGGAGAAAATCAATTCGGCAATGGAGCCTTGTAATGCATTCTCCCAGAAAATCCTGCGCTGAGCCGGCTCTTTAATGACTTCTTTAACGCGTGATCTGAATTTTTCGGCAATATGAGCCAGTCGGCCATAAGACGGCGGAATCAGGCTTTCTATTTTAGCTCGAAGCAGCCTGGCTAAAACCGGCGAAGCGCCGCCGGATGATACGGCGGCAACGACAGGCGAACGATCTATAATGGCAGGAAAGATGAAACTGCAAAGTTCGGGGCTATCGACCACGTTCACGGGGATATTTTGTTCAGCAGCTGTTTTGGCAACTAATTTATTCGTATCGGCATTGTCGGTAGCCGATACGACCAGTCTGAATCCATGCAGGTCGGACGGGGAAAAAGTTTTCTTCAGTATGTTCAGATTGTGAGACTCTCTCAGATTGGCAACGGCGGTGCTTATTTCACTGGCGATGACAGTGATTTTTGCATCGGCTCGAGCCAATAAATCAATTTTGCGAGCGGCGACTTCGCCAGCACCGACAACGAGACAATTCTGATCTTTAAGTTGTATGAAAATTGGAAAATAATCCATTGTATTACTATGATTCGCGGATTAAGTAGAGAATGGTATTATAAGCATTCTGAAGCAAGTTAAGAACCTTTAAAACCAAGCAATGATTGAATTTAACCTCGAATTAGATGCCAGCGGCTTAAATTGCCCCCTGCCTTTGTTGCGCCTGAAAAAAACATTGACGGAAATGACCAGTGGGGATGTTGTCAAGGTAATCGCGACAGATCCTGCTGCGCATTTGGATTTTGGCGTTTATTCTGACCAGACAGGCAATCAAATCGTTAAATTTATAAGAGAATCGGAAAGACAGATTTTTTACATCAAGAAGAAATGATCAGCTTGGCGGCAGATAAGGCGGGGTATCCGACTGATCCCGAACCGCAGGTATAACAAATAATAAAATGGGGAGCTGCAATAAAAATGGACATAGCGAAAATCAGATTTCTTCCAGGCGAGCCTCTGCATCGCCGGTTTTTAGTGCTCAATTGCACGTATCCATAACCTAGAATGTAGACATCTGCTCAATGTTATCAGGCGAATTCATATGATTTCATGGCTTGATTCATCATCTATTTAGCCGATTCTGCATATCCTATGCGCTATGAGAAATTCGGACTATCCGCAATTTTCAAGATGCCTTCTGTCATCAGATTTTTAGCGCTTGCCATTTTTGCATTATTGCTGGTTATTATCAGCCCTATAGGGTACTCCGAGCCTGAAACTAATGCCCACTTAGACGGCAATACACTGTATTTTTATAATTCGGAGACAAATATAAATAATTATGTTTCATTGAAAATTGCATTTGATACCTATTTTGCAAAATTTGGGGCTTTCCATTTTCAGCCGTTCAGCGACAAGGATATTTTTGAGAAAACGCTCATGGAGAAGCAAGACGGAGGATTTTTACTTTCCAGCTGGCATTACCGCATTTTACAAAAAAAAATACCGATGACGCCGGTTTTGGTAGGGGTGTCGCACGGTAAATCGACTCAGCGCAAGGTTCTGTCTGCAAAAAATCAGATTGATAAAGTTGAGTTATTAAAGGGCGGAAAAATTGCTTCGGCAGCTAATGAAGCCTATACCCGAACCATTCTTAGCCAGATTCTGGGCGGGAAAAGTGCAGAGATTCTTGCACAGGTAGAGTTGATTCTGGTGCCGAAAGATATTGATGCCTTAATGGCAGTAGGCTTTGGCATGGCCGATGCTGCTTTAACCACGGAAGACAGTCTTGAAAATCTCGCGAAAATTAATCAGAAGCAGTACGGCATGCTGAATCGTTTGGGAGCAAGCGAGAAACAATTTCTCACATTGGCTGTGGTGCCGAAAAAGACGGCTATGAATAGCGCTGCCTTGCTTGAAATTTTAGAGGGCATGAGCAAAGCCCCTGAGGGAGAAAGTAAGTTGAGAATGCTTGGCCTTGACGGTTGGCGAAAGCTTACTCAGTCTGAGCTCAAGGAGCTTGAGCCCTAGTATGATGATAAATATGGCAAGCACAGACTGTCTTTTAATCTTGCGAGCAGCATTCGCCAGGAGAATATGCGTGCTATTGTCTATGTCAGTGCTGGCATTATTTCTGGTAGGTGAAGCGAGGGCGGAAGAAAGCAGAGGCATATTGATTCTTAATTCGAACTCCGCGGTAAAAAACTATGAATTGGCCCAGGCGGCGTTTGCAGCAAATTCGGCAGGAATAAAGGCCAAAATAAATCTTGGGGATAGTTCAAACGATATCGATACAGTCAGAGAACGGATTCGGCAAGTCAATCCTGATGCAATTTATGCAATTGGTTCAAAAGCTTACTTGCTGGCGCATGATATTGCGGAAGATAGAAAAATAATTTTTTCATCCGTGCTGAATTGGCAGCGCTTGCCGATGAGTAAGCATTCTTATGGTGTTTCCAATGAGTTATCGCCGGGTATGCAGTTGATGACTTATCGTTATCTTTTTCCGAAGCTGAAAAAGATCGGGATCATCTATAGTGAAAAATTTAACAAGGAATGGCTGTCGGCAGCAGCTGAAACCGCAACAGATGTGGGCATGGAAATCGTTAGCATACCCATTGCCGAACCGGCAGAGCTAACTTCTGCCCTGGAAAAACTTTTGCCGGAAGTGGATGTGCTATGGCTTATTTCCGATCCAGTCGTCCTTGCTGATCAAGAATCTGCGCTTGAAATCTTTAACCGGAGCGCGACGGCGAAAAAGCCGGTCATTGCTTATGCTGAAATATTTTCTACCTTGGGCGCAACGCTGGTGATATCGGCTGATATTTCCACGATGGGCCTGCAGGCGGCAACTCTGACGAGAGATTTGCTGGAGCATAAAGAGGTTTTGCGACCCGTGGTTGATCCCGCGGGTTCTTATATTATGCTCAACATGAAGAAAGTGAAGGAATATGGATTAGATTTGAATAACGAAGCCTTGGGTTCGGTTAATCAAATTATCGAATAATCTTTGATAGATCAAGCTGAGAATAGAACAAATGGTTAAACGGAGTATTTACAAAAAGCTGCTTGTGACGATGGTGGGTTTAATTATCGCCTTGTTGACCATGTTGACCTTTGTTCAAATCAAGTTTCAAAAAGATATGTTTGAAAAGGAGCTGGATAAACGCATTGCGCTGATGAAAGGAAAATTGATAGATAGAGGACAAATTCTATCCGACAGCTTATCCGGCCAGGTTAAAGACGGCATCGCTTCGGTTAATCTTTCACACGTTTCCGATCTGTTAAGGAATGCAGTGCAGGAGAATGCAGAGCTTTATTACATAATCCTGATGCAGTCCTCCGGCATGGCGTACATTCATACTTTAAAACCGCAGCTTGAAATGGAGATCCTTGCCGAGAAAGAAGACGTGTTTGCAGCCAGCCAAAATACCGCAACGGTTAATGAATATATCAGCAACGGTAAATCTGTTATGGAATTCATCATGCCGATTCAGGTGAGTGCGGAACCTTGGGGCGTTCTCAGGCTGGGGTTTTCACTGGATCTTCTTAATCAGGAAATCGCTAACTCGCGAAAGGAAAGCGCCGAGCAGATTCGTGTAATGATAACGCGGCTATTAATGATTACGATTGCTTTTATTCTGATAGGCGCCGGTATCGTGTTATTCATATCCGAACGCCTGTCCAGGCCGCTGTTGCAATTAACTCATTTGGCAAACCAGTTGGCCCGGGGCGATTTTGAGGTCAGCGACTATATCAAAGGAACTCCGGAAGGTGAAATCGGCGCTTTAACGACAGCGTTTGTACAAATGGCCAGGAACCTAAGGGTTTCTTACGACAAGCTTGAAGAATACAGCCGGACGTTAGAGCAGAAAGTCTTTGAGCGCACCTCCGAACTGGCTGAAGCGCGGGATCAAGCGATTGCTGCCAACAAAAGCAAATCGGAGTTTCTGTCAATCATGAGTCATGAGATTCGCACGCCGATGAATGCCATTATCGGCATGACCCGATTGGCGCTGCAGACGGAAGTTACAGCCAAACAGCGCGATTATCTGACTAAAGTTCAAACCTCCTCTCATACGCTGCTCGGTATCATTAACGATATCCTGGATTTTTCCAAAATCGAAGCCGGGAAACTGGAACTGGAAGCCATCGCGTTTAATCTGGATGACGTGCTGAATAATCTTGCCAATTTGATGAGTGTTAAAGCCGAAGAAAAAGGCCTTCAGATACATTTTACCACTGGCCGTGATGTGCCTTTGTATCTGATAGGCGATCCGCTCAGACTAGGCCAGGTATTGCTTAACTTGGTCAATAATGCAGTAAAATTTACCCAATACGGCGAAATCGTCGTTAATGTTGCATTGGCTGAAGACGATGGCCGGCAAGTCAAAAGAAATGGTCAGGTAGTGCTTGAGTTTTCTGTCAAAGATACCGGCATAGGCCTGACGAAAGAACAAATAAGCGGTTTATTTGAATCTTTCAGCCAAGCGGATAAATCAACTACCCGCAAATATGGCGGGACAGGCCTGGGGTTGGCAATCTGCAAGCGGATGGTGGACATGATGGGAGGGCGCATCAACGTTACCAGCGAAGTGGGAAAAGGCAGTATTTTTTCCTTTACCGCCGCCTTCGAGCAGTACCAGGGAGTTGATCAGGGATGTATTGCCTCGCTTGAGGATTTTCAGGGCATGAAGGCATTAGTCGTGGATGATAATGCGACATCCCGGAATGTTCTACGTTCTTACCTGGAGTCATTTTCTTTTCAAGTGGCTCAAGCCAATACCGGCGAGCAGGCGATTCAGATGCTGGAAAATGCGCCTGTTGAAGATCCTTACCGTCTTGTCCTCATGGACTGGAAACTGCCCAAAATAGACGGTATTTCAGCGGCGCGCCATATTAAGAATGATCCCAAGATTATCCATACTCCCTACATTATCATGATAACGGCTTATAGCAGGGAGGATATCATTCAGCAATCAAATGACGCCAATCTGGACGGGTTTCTTATCAAGCCGGTGCATCCGTCGGTGCTGCTTAATGCAGTTATTGATGTATTCGTTCAAAATCGTTTTGACGAAAATCCTGTCCAGCACGTTCTTGATGCGGCAATGAACGATAAAAAATTATATAAAACTGAAGGAAAAAAACTGCTATTGGTAGAAGATAATGAAATTAATCAACAGGTTGCGAAAGAAATACTGGAAAAGGAAGGTTTTGATGTCGACATTGCTGCAGATGGACTGGAAGCCGTGCAAAAAATACGAGCCAAACGCTTTGATGCGGTATTGATGGATTTGCAAATGCCGATGATGGACGGTTATGAGGCGACACGCATTATACGTTCCGAGCCACAGTTTGACGATCTGCCGATTATTGCCATGACGGCTCATGCCATGACCGATGTCAAGGAGAAGTGCTTGAGCATCGGCATGAATGGATATATAGCCAAGCCAATAGATGTCGATGAGTTAGTGGCAAACCTGCTTGATTCAATCGAACCGGAAATGCGGAAAATGCCGGATTCCACTTTGGAGACAGCCGATACGCAAGCAAAGACATTACTACCGGCCTACTTGCCCAGTATCGATTGGCGGTTGGGGTTGAAGAGCGTTGCAGGCAATGCTCAATTATTTCATGAGCTGCTGCTGAAATTTTATGAAGACTTTGGCGATGCGGCAACTCGACTGGAGACATTCCTGCAAACAGGCGATATCGAATCGGCTTTGGCATTACTGCACTCATTAAAAGGCGTTGCGGGCAATCTTGCCATGCCCGAATTGAAAGATAGAGCAAATGCACTGGAAAAAGCCATCGCAAAGCAACAAACATTGGCCCCCGGATTGCTGATTGAATTTTCCAGTGCTCAACATAAAGTGCTTGAGTCAGTTGCTCGATTGAAAACTTATGAGTCTACAGGGTTGCCGGATTGCAATAACAATGCTGTCGAGCCCGATTTGTCGCTGGTTGAATCTTTATTGAATGATTTATTTGACGCCTTGAAGGGAAGCCGTCTGGATGCAGACTATCATTTTAAAGAACTGAAAAAGGTTATCCAGAATTCACGGCATAGTAATAAGCTCGAACTACTTGAGAAGGCGATCAATCAATTTGATTTTGCTGCTGCCCAATCTGTTTTACAGGACATTGTGCTGGTTTTATTTGATAAGAAATTAACGCAAGCGACTGTATCCTCAGGAACTGATAACAGACAAAAGATATTGATTGTCGATGATATGCCTGTAAATATCCTGACATTAGGAGAAGTCCTGAGGTCTCGTTACGATATTGTTGCGGCTGTAAATGGAAGAAAAGCCTTATCTATAGCTCAGTCAGATCAGCCCCCCGATCTGATTTTACTGGATATTGAAATGCCCGACATGGATGGGTGGCAGGTTTGCAGGCATCTGAAAACAACTGAGAAAACACGCAATATTCCGGTCATCTTTATTACAGGCCACGACGAAGTTTCCGAAGTGATGGCGGGCTTTGAGTCCGGAGCCGTCGATTACATCAGCAAACCGTTCAATATATCAGTCGTTCAGGCCAGGGTTCAGACTCATCTGGCGCTTAAAAAGCAACGCGACCTGTTAGAACAGCTGGCAAGCGTGGACGCATTGACAGGCATTCCCAATCGCCGCATGTTCGATGAGTATTTTGCCAGAGAATGGCGCCGCTCCATGCGTTCGGCATCGCCCATCTCTCTCATCTTCATGGATGTAGACTTCTTCAAAGCTTACAACGATAACTACGGTCATGCGGAAGGGGATCGCTGCCTGGAGAATATTGCCGCCGTACTGAAGCATACGCTTAAGCGGGTTACTGATTTTGTGGCGCGCTATGGCGGTGAGGAGTTTGTCGCTGTATTACCGGAGATGAATCTGGATGAAGCAGTGGAGATGGCTGAAAGCATGCGTAAAAATGTCGCCAGTTCCAATATTCCCCATGCCTATTCCGAAGTAGCCGATCGGATAACGTTGAGTCTTGGCGTGAGCAGTGTAATACCTGTTGCAGATATATTGCCCGAAGATCTGATAAAGACCGCCGATGCTGCGCTTTATATGGCGAAAGAAAAAGGCCGGAATCAGGTTGGTGCAAAACTGACTGGAATTAAAGATGCGCTATGAGATATGCAATAAACCTCTGCTCTTTATTCCTGAACCGGAGCAACGGCGATATTTCCCGCCTTTTTGTTGCTTAATGAAGCATTCGTAATTCGCATGGCTATGAGAAAAGAATTTCTTATTCTGTTCGTGTGCGTGGTTTCAATGTTTCACATATCTCTCGCGTCTGCCGCCGCGCCTCCGATGATGTCAAAAGAAAACATAGAAGCTTCGTTAGATGAAGAGTTAGGTTGGCTTCAGGAGGAATCGGTCATCTTTTCCGCATCCCGGCGAGAACAAAAAGTTTTGCAAACATCCGCCGCTGTATTCGTTATCAGCAATGACGACATACGCCGTTCCGGCGTTACCTCCATTCCTGACGCTTTGCGCATGGCTCCAGGGCTTCAGGTCGCCCAAGTGAATGCGAATACCTGGGCAATTACAGCGCGGGGATTTAACGGAGAGAATGCAAACAAGTTGCTGGTGATGATCGATGGCAGAACGGTTTATCATCCTACCTTTTCGGGAACGCTCTGGCGGACAAAAGACGTGCTGCTTGAAGATGTGGAAAGGATTGAAGTTATCAGGGGGCCGGGTGCAGCCATGTGGGGCGCCAATGCCGTAAACGGCGTTATCAATGTGATCACCAGAAATGCAGCCGATACTTATCAGGGCTTATCGGTAACAGCCGGAGGAGGCAGTGAGGATAAAGCGCTGGGTTCTGTCCGTTACAGCGGAAAACTGGCGGATAATCTGCATTACCGGACTTATATGAAATATAACGATAGGGATAATTTAAAATTTGAAGGCGGCGGCAACCCTAATGACAATTGGGAAAAGTTTCAGGGCGGCTTCAGAATCGATGGCGATTTGACGCCGCATGATTCACTGACCTTGCAAGGCGATCTGTACAAAGGCAACGGCGGCAGCTTGAGGGACGCTACAGCACCGGTAGCTCCTTTTACTGCTCGGAGCAATGTAGGTGAAGATTTTTCCGGCGGCAATATTTTGAGCCGATGGCGGCACCGGTTTTCCGACACATCGGATTTGTCGCTGCAGCTCTACTTTGACCGGACCCAGGATAGGACTACTTATTCCGCATTTAACGATGCATCGGAAGCCGTTATAAGCACATACGATGCCGATCTGCAGCATTATTTCCAGCTTGGTCGTTGGCAGGAAGTGACCTGGGGGCTGGGATTCCGGTATATAGAGGACGATCAGGACAATGCCGTCAATTTTTCATTTGCGCCTGCAAGCCGCGATTATCTGCTATATAGCGCATTTATACAGGATCAGGTGACGCTGGTCCCGGATACACTAAAATTCCTGTTTGGCTCAAAATTTGAACATAATGATTTTAGCGGCTTTCAAATTCAGCCTAATGCCCGTTTCGTTTATACACCCGATAATCAACAGACACTCTGGGCAGCCGTCTCTCGTGCGGTCCGGACACCCAATCGTTTAGATCAGGATACAAACCTGCTCTATTTCAGCCAGTTAAGCGCTAATGCTTTTAGTGCCTTACGAGGTAATCGGAATTTTGATTCGGAAGAACTGGTTGCTTACGAATTAGGCTATCGGATTGCGCCTAAAGAAAATATATCCATCGACATCGCGACTTTTTACAATGTTTATGACAGACTGAGAAGTGTTGAAGCTGGAGTGCCTTTTGCTGAAACAGTTGATGCAGCAAGTTATTTAATCATGCCAGTCACTTATGGAAACAATGCCCGTGGCGAAACATACGGTTTGGAGACGGCAGCACAATGGCAGGCGCTGAAGTGGTGGCGTCTGCAGGCAAGCTATTCTTATCTGCAAATTCAGCTGCATACTGATTCCGCGTCATTGTTCCAGGATGTCGAGGAAGGACAATCGCCCCATCATCAATTCAATTTCAGATCCTCGATGGACTTGCCGCACAATATACAATTGGACGCCTTTTTACGGTATGTGGACAAGTTGCGCTATAGAGACGATTCCCCTGAACGGGGAATCGCCAGCTATCTGGAAATGGATGTGCGCTTGGGATGGAAGCCTGTGAAAAATATTGAATTATCCATTTCCGGCAGAAATCTGTTAGACAGCAGTCATGCCGAATTCAAAGCCTTGATAAGGAATATGCCTGTTATAGAGGTACAGCGCAGCGTATTTGGGCAGGTAAGCCTGGACTTTTGAAAGTCAGGCTTATCTGTCTTAATTAAAGATTGCTTATTACCCGTCTTATTGGCCGCAGGTGATGTAAGTGAATGTCAATCGCTTCCCAGAAACGCTTTCTTAAGGCGTTTGCCGGAAGACAGCCAGATTTTAATAGCTTCATAGACAATGACTGTCGTAAATGTAACGGCCATCCATACCAATACGGCTTCAACGGGCAGCGAGGCCCAGGCGCTGACTGTAATGCCCAGCATTTGATCATAATTGTATCCCCACCATTGATAAGGCGAGGCAAGCGTCGCTTCCCATATCAGACTGATCAATAAAATAAAAAAGAATGTAGAACTGAAAGCGCGCCAATTGATAAATCGGTAAGTCGTCTTAAAGAAAGCCGCGGAAGGGATAAAGCTGGCGACTGTAAGAAAGGTAAAATAGCCCGGAAATCCGCCTTGATAGTGATGAGTAAAAAAATTCTTATAAATAAAGCCGCAGAGGATCAATATCAGCCCCCAAGCAAGGGATTTCGAATGAAAAAATACGATTTTTTCTATCTCTTTAGTCTCGGCAGAATAATCAGGCACATTGTAAGCGGCAAGCCAGTATTCATCGCACCAGATATAAACCAGTAGAACCGTGACAAATCCGGAGAGGTAAAAAACAAATTCCTCGATCGGCAATGCCAGGCGCCACATCATCCGATCGAAGTCAAAGCCAGGCAGATATACCTGAAGTGTGGCTTCATGGTTTGCAAAAGTAAAAAAGCTAAGACCAAAAAAAATATCCAGGATAAAGCCCAGAGGTACAAGCATGATTAAGGCCAGCCAGAAAGATTTGCGGATTAATTTTTGGTTGTGGCTGACATGAAGCCAAGTGATGATCGTTAATGCCGGGACAATGAAAAGCAGTAAGCTCCAGGTATATCCCAATGGAGAAATGCCGGCAACAGGAGCAATGACTTCTTGAGCTTTTTTGACAGTCAACATCGTTAATGTAGCCGGCAAGGCTAAAACAACGAGCATGATGATAAATATTTTGAAATCCTTTATTGACGTGAAGTTCATATTTTCCCTCTTATTGAATATTTGATGAGGATGAGTCTGTGATTGCTAAAGGTGATGAAAGTTCAACTGTTTCAGCAGCTGGATAGCTCATTATCTGCGATCATGTTGTTTTTTAGGAATCTAACAAGTTTTATCAGTTGACTAAAAATTATCACAAGCTTTGAATATTTTCAGTATCAATGATGCAGATGCAGAATTGGCGCTATGAAGGTGTTAGCGGGCAGCAGAAAGCAGGCTCAAACGTTATACATGCTACTGATCTGGGAATGAGGTTCCGGCAGTTAGCGGATACTTTTCTATCCCAATAGTTCGGACACTTTTATGCGGCAATCGTCCCGTAGTCACTGAATTCGTCAAATAGTTGGGCTATTTTTTCGCAATCTCTGCTCAGGCCTAACTTGTCGAAAAGTCGTAACAGCA